>CAVEYT010000007.1:0-18436 GCA_963619995.1 Acutalibacteraceae bacterium
AGCGACACCGCTAAATCTGATGTCTGACGTCTGATCGTCTGACGTCTCAAGCACTTTGTCCGCCAAAAAGAAAAGCACGTCGCTCCAAGCTCCCGGCTCCAAGCTCCCGGCTGTCTTGCGTCTGCATCTAAAAGCTAAGCATTGGATTGGCAGTCCGGCGGCGGATTTTAATACTTTAAGTATCGTGGTTTTTCTTGCATGAGTTTGAGGAGTGTGCTATAATGCCCCTATCTGGAATTGGAAATTTATTAAGAAAGGAGCGAGGGGATGGCTGAAGAAGTGAAGGTCGCAGCACAGAAAGTCGAAGCGTTTCAGAAATTCTTGGATGAGAATAAAATTTCCGGTTTTACGACGGAAGATCTCGGCGGCGAGATGCAGGGACATGCGTTTCGCAGTAATTTGCCGGTAGCCGGGCAAAGTTTGCCTTTCTGGATTGTCATTGATGACAGTGTGTATACGATGATTCAGGTGCAGATTGTAGCAGGAATTGCCGTCGCGGATAAGCGCGATCGGATTTGCAGTTTCCTGAATGATTTGAATGAGCAATATAAGGTGCTGAAATATTCGGCTGATGCGCAGGGGAATGTGATTTTGTCCTGCTGCATTCCGGCAGGGGTGCCGCATTTTGAGCCGGCGCTTGTTATTGCGATTTTGAATCAGATTCAGAGCAATCTGGATAGTATTTATGCCGAGCTCATGCAGCAGCTTTGGGCAAAATGATTTTTTACCGATAGGTAGGAGGAAACAGGAATGAAGAAGGTTCTTATGGCGGCAGCTCTTGCCGCAGCAGCTTTTGGTTTTGCGGCAGGTGCCGACGCGAAAAATGCTGTGGTGGACGCGGACGGGATTTTGGAAAGAAGCCCGTCTTTCCAGCAGGCAATGCGTCAGCTTCAGGGCGAGCAGCAGAGACTGCAGCAGCAGTTTAATCAGCAGGCTGCTTCCATGAATGATGCGGGCAAGCAGCAGCTTTCCCAGCAGCTGAATCAGCAGTTTGCACAGCGTCATGCGGCATTGATGCGTCCGGTGTTGGATATGTTCCAGAAGGCTGTCCAGCAGGTCGCTTCTCAGCAGGGCGTGGATACGGTTATCCTGAAGAATGGCGTCGTTCTCGGCAATGTTACGCTTGATATTACGGATGCCGTGAGCAAGCTCATGAGATAATCAGACGATAAGAAGAGAGGGTCACTACATTAGTGGCTCTTTTTTTTGTGCATGTTTTGCTGCGCGGATTTGTTTTTTTCATGAGAAGTCAAGATTGCCAAATTTCGGCAAGTTTATTTTCTTTCTGCTCCTGAAAAGGATAGACAGAAGCGGGAAGATGATTTACACTATAGAGGATTGTAGAAAATAATATGCAAAGTGGTTTTGATTTTATTTCGATTTTTATTTTGATTCTTGGAAATGAATTGAGGAACGCATGTCTGTTTCCAAACGCGTAGTTTATGGCGTGCTGGCGGTCTTGGCGGTGGTGCTGGCCGCGCTGTATGCCTTTGTGCGTCCGATGGCGGTCAGCCGGCTGGAGCCTTTGCTTCGCGAGGCGGCCGAGGAGCGTCTTTTGGGGACGCTTTCTTGGCGTGCGCTGGATTTGGATGCAGCGTTTGATTTGGAATGGACGGATATCGAACTTCGAGACACGCAGGGGCGGCGTGTCTTTTTTGCGCCGCAAATGACGGTTTCCTGGACATTTGCGGGGGCTTTGGACGCAGTTTTGTCGGATGACGGCGTGGCGGCGGCGATTGGAAGTGTGCGGCTTTCGGAGCCGGAAATGAATCTCCGGAAAGCGGCGGACGGTTCTTGGAATGTGCAGCATTTGATCCGGACGGAAGAGGAAGGAAACACGACGTTTCGCGGGCGGGTGCTTTTGCAAGACGGGAACGTGTCCGTGTCGCTTCCGGAGGGGACGACGTATACGGCGGAGGCGGTCTCCGGTCAGGCGGTATGGGGGCCGGGCGGCGTCATTGAGACGGTGATGTCCGGGACCGTTTTCGGGACCAAGGCGTCGGGGAAATTCGTATACACGGATGAAAATCGATATTACGGAAAATTGGAAACGGAGCCGGTGGCGCTCACTGCTTTGGCGCCGATGGTGACGGAGCTGTCTTCGGCTGCCGATGTCCGCATTTTGGGCGGGACGGGGACGATCACAAAGGCGGAAATTGACTGCCGCGGCGGTCTTTTGAAATATGAGGTCCGCGGTGGCCTGGCAGATGCGTCGTTTTCTCTTTCGGGATACGATTTCAAGGGGATGAATACGGATTTCATTTTGACGGAGAAAAAACTGTCTCTGGAAAATTTGAAATCATCAGTTAAAAATGAGGGCGTAGAGACGAATCTATCCGGGAAGGCGGAGTTGACTTTCGGCGATACGTTTGCGGTTTCCTTCGCCGGGAAACTGGCGGACGGCACGCTGTCCGGAGAAGGTTTTTACACAAGGGAAACGGGAGAATTTTCCGCAAAGCTCACAGCGAAAAATTTGGATGCATCAATTTTGCAAAGTCTGGGCGTCTCGGGGCAGATTTCCGGAAACGGGACGGTGGTCGGGCGCTATCGCGACGGCGCACTTTCGCTTTCGCGCATCGAGGGGGATTTTGGGGCGAGCAATGCGACCTATGGCGACTATTCTTTGGCAAAAGCGGCCGGTCATGCGGTATACGCATCCGGAAAGAGCACGATTCTTTTGGAAGGCGAAGGCATTTCGGCCAAGGGAATTTTTGTCGATACGTTTTCGGCCGAATTGGTCGGACGTGAAAGCAGCTGGCAGTTTCCGTATGTATTCGGCACCATGGGAGACGGCGCTTTCTCGGCGCGTGGGCGCTATGAGGATGGAAATTTTGATATCCGCGGCGAAGCAGCCGGTTTGGAGGCCGGAAATTTTGCGGCGCTTGTCGGTCGCGATGTCGGCGGCACACTTTCGGTGGAAGGGCGCGTCTCGGGCACGGCGGAGGCGCCGATGTACGAAGCGGCGCTGCGCTTGGATAACGGGCATTTTGAAAACGCACCGATTCTCCATGCGGAAGGCTCAATTCACGGGAACGGGGATACGCTGTCTATTGATCGCTCGTCGGTGACGCTTTCCGAGGGGACACATACGCTGTCCGGTACTGTCGGCCTCTCCGGCGCAAAAGCATTGAATCTGAAGGAGAAGACGGAGAAGGCGCGGCTTGAAAATGTGCTGAAATTGGCAGGCATCGATGTACCGCTGACCGGTTTCTTTGATAATGAGATGACAATCACGGGGACGATGGAGAATCCGACGGTTTCCGGGACTGTTCTCGCGACGGACGGATCGGTCGCCGGAGAACTTTTCCAATCCATTTATGCCGATTATACGTGGAAAGACGGCGCACTTTCGATTGAGAACGGGCTGGGTTATCTCTATGGCGGCGCGGCGTATGTCAATGGGACATACAAAAATGAGAAATTGGATTTCACGCTGGCCATGGTCGATGTCGATATGGATCGGGTGCTCGTATCGGCGCCGGTCGAAGGGTATGCGACATTCCGCGGCCGGCTGACGGGGACGATCCATTCACCGAAGTTTTCCGGGATGGCGGAGAGCCGTGAAATCAAAGTCAAAGGGAAAGGATTCGGCCGGGTCTCGGCGGAAGTTTCCTACGAGGATGGCGTATTCCATATCGCGGACGGATATTTCCAAGAGCGTGGGGGAGAGTTCCGGTATAGCGGCCTTGTGAACGCCAAGACCGGGGCGCTTTCCGGGCAGCTGAAATTCCGGAATTGGGGGATGACAGATGCGCTGGCTTTGGCCGATATGTCCGTCAAAAATGTGGAAGGGGCGATGACGGGGACACTGGGCATTCGCGGAACGACGGACAATCCGGATATCGATCTTAATGTGACGACGTCCGACGCGAAACTGGGTCATTTGGCTGTCTCAAAAGGACATTTGGATATGACGTACACGAATCATGTCCTGTCTCTGCGTGAGCTCTCGCTTCCTTTGGGGCAAGGTCTTTTGACGGCAAGCGGCACGATACAAGAAGACGGTACGGTGTCCGTGAAAGCGGCGGCGAAGAAATTGGATCTGTCCGTCGTGCCTGAAATTGTGGACGACATGGCGCCGCTGGGCGGGCTTTTGACGGGGGATATCGATGTCCGCGGAAATGTGCGCGATCCGGAAGCCTCGGTCTCCGTGACGGTCGATAGCCCGATGTACAATGATTTTATTTTTAACACGCTATATCTTAATGGGCAGGTGTCACAAGGGACGGTCACCGTCAAACAGGCCATTTTGACGAAGGATATTTATAAAGGCAATGCGTATGGCACCATGCCGGTCGCGGCGCTCACACGGATGCCGGACGGCCGGAATATCCCGTATGATCTCACGCTGAATTTGGAAAACGCGGATCTCAATGCTTTGGTTCTTTTCTCGAAACAGATTCGGTCGGCAAAAGGACCGATTGACGGGAAACTGCACGTGACGGGCGCTTGGGACGATCCGGAAATTCGCGGTGATATCACCGTGACGGACGGGGAGATGACCGTGGCCGGGATGGCCGAGCCGCTTTCTCCCGTGTCTGGAAAAATCTCTTTTACCGGGAAAGAAGCCACACTTGAGGCCAAAATCGCTGCGCACAAAAATGAAGCCGGTCTCCAAGGGCGCGCCACTTGGGATAAGCAGCAGCTCACGGATTATGAAGGAAATTTGCAAATCCGCGCCGATTCCATTCGCTCCGATTATTACACCGGCGCGCTTTCGGCGGATATTGCGCTTACGAAAGAAGACCAATTCCCGAAGATTTCCGGGAAAATCACGGCGGAGAATGCGACGGTGACAGTGCCGCTATCTTTTGAAGAAGGCGGAGAGACGCCGGATGTCTTGATGGATGTCACCGTTTCCGTCGGAGACAATGTGAGGCTTTTGAACAGTCTCCTTTTCGATTTGTATGCCCGCGGCAATATTCATGCGATGGGATTGGCGTCGCGGCCGCTCATGTCCGGGAAACTGGATGTGACGAGAGGCGTCATCAAATATCTCACGCACAATTTCAATATTTCCGAAGGGACGGCCGTCTTTGGTGCCGTGCCCGATTCGTTCTTGCCGGTGATGACACTCAAAGGCGAGACGCAGGTCGATACGTACAAAATTCGGATGGATCTCAAAGGCCCTGTCGGGAAATTTGTACTGAAACTGTCGAGCGAGCCGGCTCTGAATGACACACAGATTGTGAGTCTTTTGACATTCGGGCGTGATTCGGTGAAGGGCGGCCTCGGCGACACTGACAGCCGGACGGGCGCACTCTTCAATGCGGGGCTCCAAATGGTTTTCAACGGCAGCGTCCAAAATTTCCTGCAAAATTCGTTTGGCTTGGATCTTTTCAACGTCACGACGTCGATGGATACCCTCTTTGATTCCAAGTCCGGCAGCAATGACGATAACTACTATTACCTCAAAGTCGGCAAGTATCTTTTCCACAATTTCATGCTGATGGCGACCATGGGCGTCAACAATAGCGAAAAAGCTTTCGGTTTCCGCTATGATTTGCGCTCGCGTTTTGGGGTCACGGCGTGGTATAATACGGAATCAAAGGAATACGTGGGTGTCGAGTATCAATTCAAATTCTAAAGGAAACGGAAACGATGCTGGAAGAATATATGGAAAGTCTTTCCGCGGTGCAAATGATGGCGCGGGAGGAAGAGGCGCTTCTCTGGAAGCGGTATAAAGAGGACGGCGACGAGGAAGCGCGCGGGACGCTGATAGAAAATTATCAGCCGCTCGTCTTCCGCGAAGCCATGAAATATCGCGTGCAGGAAACGGTCCTCATGGATCTCTTGCAAGAAGGCGCGGTCGGGCTCATGGAAGCGGCCGAGGGCTACAATCATAAATTGGGCGTCGCGTTTTCGCTCTATGCGGTGCATCGCATTCGCGGGCGCATGCTGGATTTCTTGAAAATGCAGGGGACGGATGTCTCCATCGACGGCGTCGAAGACGGAGAGGCGTGGATGGTCTCGCCGGATTTGGCTTTTGAAACGGCGGACAGAAGCTTTTTGCAATCGGCGGTGGGAAGTGCGATGGAGCGGCTGCCGCAAAGAGAACGAGACGTCATCCGAAGCGTTTTCCTGCGCGAGCAAACCGTCGCAGAGACGGCCGGAGAAATGGACGTCACGACGGCGTATGTCTATCAGTTGGAGAAACGAGGCATCAAGCGCCTTCGCGGAATGCTTTCCAAGGTGATGCACGATCGAAAATGAAAAATGAAAGGGGCAAAATTTTTTGCCTCTTTTCTTTTTGCGGCATTGGCGATGAAAACTTTCTGCTGATAGAGATGGGAGGCAAAGCTTTTTGCCTCTTTTTCTTTTTGCGGCATTGCCGATAAAAAAACTTTCTGCTGATAGAGATGAGGGGCAAAACTTTTTGCCTCTTTCCTTTTGTGGCATTGTCGACGAAAGAATTTTCTGCAGATAGAGATGAGGGGCGTACAATGCTATGCAGCGCAAATGCCGCCAAAAGAAAGAACGACAAAAGCCAAGCTCCCCATCTCTATCTTGCAAAAGTTTTCAGCGCAAACGCCGCCAAAGGAAAGAATGACAAAAGCCACGCTCCTCATCTCTATCTTGCGAAAGCGTTTAGAACAAACGCCGCAAAAGCCAAGCATGCCAAAAGTTTTGCCTCTTTTCTTAAGCCAACGTTAATTGGCATAGAAAAAGAAAGCATTTTTGCGATTTTCACAGAAAAAGAGAATAAGGGACGAAAAATGAGAGTTTCAAAAGGAAATTTTCTTTCGGATTATAGATAAGAATTTTTGTTCGGACAATTTGTGCGAAAGGAGGTGTGCGGCGTGGCGATGCAGGATAAACTTCGGCGGGTGCAGGCGATTCGGAAATGGCTCGAAAAAGCGGAGATTTCATATACGAGCCATAAAGAGGTCAAGGGCGAAATCAATCTCATCATGGCGCAGGCGGAAATGCAGCGCTTGAAGGAAACGGAACCGCCGCACCCTCTGCGCGTGTGGGGGCGGCGCGGCATGGCGCTTTTGGCCGCGTTTTGCATCGTGGGCGGCGGCGTATGGATTCGCTATGAACTGAAAGCGCATGATGCCAGAGTGACGGCGCGGGCGAAAGCGGCGGTGACGAGAATGCTTTCGCAAGAAAAGGAAACGGCAGCGCCTGCCGCAGAGGCAAATCCCATCCCGGAGGTGACGGTAATACAGCCGGAACCGGAGACGGAATCGTCGGTCACATCGGCACCGCCGGCGGCAGCGGAGCCGGCAGCGGCAGAATCGGCGCCGGTACTGTCGGAGGCGGAGATTGCATCCGTCGTGGGAGAAGCGAATCGCGCGCTTCGCGGAGAATGATGATGAAAATAGAAAGGCAGTCAAAGACGGCGTTTTCGGTCAAAGCGAGGAGATCGGGGGCGCCGTTTCGTTTTATTTTATATTTTAAAAAGTGGGATATATCGGGTTTTGTATCGCCATGTGGGTGATATCATGATATAATGACAGAATTAGCGATGTATTTTAACTTAAATTTTCCAAAAGAAGTATTTGCCTATCACAGAGGAGGAAAGGATTCATGATGACCTATCGTAAAAAGATGCTGCTCGCCCTTTTGGCGACGACGGCAATGACCGGCGCGGTGAGTGCTGCGGATCAGACGGTGGAGCCTTCGCAGAATGCACGAGATGCGGTCATGTCTTCGACGGATGCGTCCACATCGCAGAGTTCCATGATTTCGTTCACGAAGAAACCGATTACGGGAGACGCGGGGGCGAAAATCGACAGTGCGGCCGCAGCGGTGTCGATGCCGCAAGAAATCGCGCTGGGAAATAATACGGACGATCCGTATCTGTATCTGTCCAATCAGGATGTGGCATCTGTGCAGAGCATGGTAGGAAAGACGGTCACGTCCGTCGACATTCTCAATGTCCCGGATAGTGTCAAATCTTCTTTGACGCCGATGCTTTTCACGCGTGCGGGAGATTCTCTCACGTTGGCTTCCGTGGAATCCGATGTGTCCGCTTTGGGCTCGACGGGTGTATTCTCGCGGATTTCTCCGCAGTTGACGGGTGTCCCGGAAGGCGTGAAATTGGATTATGTCACGGCATCGAATCCGGTCATTACGGATGTGCAAATCACGGGAAATACCGTTTTCTCCACGCCGTATCTCATCCAGGTCCTGGGGATTGCTCCCAATTCCGTGCTGAATACGACAATGCTCAAGGAACGTCTTTTGGCGCTTGAAAAGCTGTATATGCAGCAGGGCTATATTCTGTTTTCCATTCCGGAAGTCAGCATCACCGATCAGGGGATCCTGCGGGTGCGCCTGGCGGAAGGGGTCGTCGAAGATATCGTCCTCGAAGGAAACGAAAAGACGAGAGACTACGTCATTTTGCGCGAACTTCGCTATCGAAAAGGCCAGCCTTTCAATAAATTCTTGGCCAGCCGTTCCATGGAGCGACTCTACAATTTGGGATTCTTTGAAGACGTGAATATGCGCCTTTTGCCGGGGAGCACGGATCACAGCGTCGTGACGGAGATCGAAGTCATCGAGCAGCGGACCGGGGTCGTCACGGTCGGGGCCGGGTATTCGAAATCCGACGGCATGATGGGGATTTTGGAACTCGGGGAAAACAATTTGCGCGGCACGGGCGACAAGATCAATTTCCACTGGGAATTCGGCGGCAGCTCGCGCGGCCGTAATTACCAGATTTCGTATACGCGTCCTTGGATCAATTCCAACGGGGACTCGCTCGGGGTGTCCATTTTCGATCGCCGCTCGAAATTCGAAGATTACGATGCCGACGGCGATGCCATCGCGACGTACTATAAACGCCGCAAAGGGTTCAATGCGACTTGGGCGCGTGTCACGAGCGAATATCGCAAGAATTACTTCACACTGGAAACATTGCGCGAAGATTACGATGATTACGGCGGATTCGTCTTCAGCGGCAAGGCGCAGGCGCAGGGACAGGCGACGATGGCGCTCTGGCAGCAGGCGATTTTCAATAATTTCGGCCGGACGAACAGTTTCACCTTCTCCCATGTCTATGATAGCCGCGACAACTACTATGCGGCGACGAAAGGACGTCGTCTGTCTGTGACGGCACAGTATGCTGGACGTGGTCTCGGCGGGAATTTTGATTTCTTAAAACTCTCGCTGGAAGGTCGTTTCTACAAAGGCCTTTCCAATGGGCATACGCTGGCGTTCCGTGTCAAGGGCGGCTACATTTGGGGCGATTCTTCGTACAACAGCCTCTTCACCCTGGGCGGTTCCGATACGCTTCGCGGTTACGAAGATTACCAGTTCAAGGGTGAAAAAATGTACGCCATGACGCTGGAATATCGTGTCCCGATTGCCAAGAAAATCGAAGGCGTCCTCTTTACGGATGTCGGCAATGCTTGGGGGATCGATTCCGGCAAGATTCCGTGGTATACGGACAGCACAAAGGTGCGCGCGGCTTATGGTGTGGGGCTTCGCATCCAGACGCCGATCGGACCGGTGCGTCTTGATTACGGCCGCGGGGATAAAGGGAAATTCCACTTCAGCTTCGGCGCGCAGTTCTGATTGTTACGCGATACGGGAAACGGCGGCATGAAATCGTTTCCCGTGAATCTTTCAGTTGTCATGCAAAAGGAGAGGTGCTGTGAGGGCGGGTCGCAAGACATGGATGGCTTTGGCATTTCTGCTTTTGGGCATGCCGGCGATATCGACGCAGGCAGCGCCGGTGGAGGAGGTGTCCGTCGCGGTCACTTCCGTCGGAGATCCCATCCCGGAATCGGTCGCTCAAAGGATTTCGGCCGGGGTCGAGGCCATCGGCGGCCGTGTACTGATTGGGAAAGAGGAAAATATTTTCAAAATGCGCCAAGCGGCGTATGACAAAGTGCTTTCCGATATCGTCAATCGCGTCGTCGTCGGGTATGTCGTCTCGGATTTGTCGGTGCGGTACGGGAAAGAGACGCATATCGATGTGGCGCTCACCCCGGTCGGGCGCATGGTGCAAAGCGTCGAAACCATCATTGATTACGGAAATTTATCGCCGCTTGCTCGAAATCTTGTCGAGAAAGACGCCGCCGGCCTATCGGAAAAAATGGCGGCGCTCCTTGTGGGGCTTCCCGTCGATTCCGTCGGCTGGGCGGAGAGTGTGTCGCAATCGGCCGGTCGGGATGTCGTGGCGGCGAATTTGCCGGAATTTGAAGCGACATTCGACGTCAAATCCGCCGAGCATACACTTGTCCGCGTTTCCTTAGTGCCGCAGGGCGAGATTGTCCGCACGGCGCGGCTGACATTTCGGGAGACGACGATTCCGCGCGTCTTGCTTCTTCGGGCCGTGAACGGTACGGAGAAACGGCTGCGCGAGCTGGAAGGCCTTCCCGTCGCGTTTCTTCGGCGTCACAAAACGGATATCGAGGCGGACATGAGAGAAAGTCTCCTGGCCGATTCCTTGATCCAAAGATATGGCATCGAGATTCGCACCGAGCTAGCCTGCGGGCAAGAGACGGAGCTCAAGACGGACGCCTTGACCGACCGCTGGCTCATTCGGACGGAAGGCTGGTTCGACGTCGGGCGTGACGGAAACCGCAATACGATGGTGGACGGCATCTTGGGGCATTTCCTCTGGCCGCATGATTTGCTTTTTGGCGAGGCGCGTTTCTATCCGGGGCCCTTTGATTGGGAGATTTACGGCGGGTATGCGCATCGCTTCGGGAAATCGTATCTTATCGGATATAAGTATGATTTTACCAATAAAGCGGGTCATGTCTTCGGAAGCAAGAAATTCGGAGACCGCTGGGCGATTCGTTTTGACAGGGATTTACGGAAAAAGGCCAATGAGTACGGCGTTTCCTATCGCTTGCACAATTATTTGGCCTTAGAGTACGTGTATCATACACAGGACGGCAAATGGCTTCGGCTCATTGCCAATTTATAGTAAGGAGATGGATGCATTATGATGGAAGTTATGAACAACAAAAAGGCGGTCAAGTGGGTATCCTTTGGCCTGGCGGGCGTTTTTATCGCCTCGACGGCGGCGATGGCCCTCATGGCGACGGGCGATACGGCCAGTGCCGCGCCCTCGTCCAATATCGGCGTCGTCGATCAGGGAGAGGTGATTTCTTCGAATCCCGCCATTGGGCAGGAATACCAGAAGAAAATGCAGGAACTCGCCGAATCCATGCAGAAGGATTTCGACGAAAAGACGGCGAGCATGAGCGACGAGGAAAAACAGTCGACGTACGTTGAAATGCAGCAGCAATTCAATGAAAAACGCCTGGCTGTCGAAAAGGAAATGCAGGAAAAGGTGAACAGCGTCGTGAAGTCTGTGGCGGATAAGAAAGGCCTGTCCCTTGTGGTGGAAAAGAGCGCGGTCATTTACGGCGGCGTGGATATCACGAAAGAAGTCACCGATTCCATGACGAAGGCGGCGGCTGACGCAGCGGCCAAAGCGGATAAAAAATAAGGGATAAAAAATGCGAAGCCAAAAGCTTTCCCGCGCGGCGGCGGTCGTTTGCCTCCTCGGTGTATTGACTTTGTCCGGATGCGGTTGCGCTCCGGATAAAAAGGAGACGCCGAAGGAAGATGCGCCCGTGTACGCTGTGGCGGATGAGGAAACGCTTTTCAAAGCGCATGCCCGCTACGCGGATTATTTCCGTTTGCAGCAGGAGTATGACATGCTTTTGGCGAAATATCGCGCAGAGCAAGAGCAGATTGTGCGATTGGCGGCGGAAAAAGAGCCCGAGGCGGCGGAAGCGGCCAAGAAGGCGGCGGAAGAAGAATTTCGCGTCCGGATGCAAATCAAAGAAACATCGCTCAATCAGCAATTGGAAAATTTGTATCGCGAAATCAGTACCCGTCATGCCGGAAAGGGAGAGGCGGAGCCACTTTCGACTTCGGAAGAGACGGAGATTGCCAATTTGCAGCTCAAGCTCAAAGTCTTGGGCGTGTCCGGGACAGAAAAGACGGAGGCGCAGGAAGAGCTGGCGACGCTTTTGGATGGGACGAAGACGGTCTTTCACACGGAAGGCTGGACGGCGGACGAAAAGGCCGAGATGGCAGCGAAAAAGGCGGCGGCCGAGGCGGAGCTTTCCGCATATGCCGAAGAAGTGGCGCGCGAAATCCGAGAGCGACAAGCCACCGAGGGGTTATCATTTGAGAAATTCGGGCTGCCTTCGCCGGAGGATTGGAATCTGAAATGGTCGGATTCCTTGAAGGCGAAGCAGCAAGAGATGGAGGACATCCGCGAGGAAATGCTGGCGGATATCCGAGATGCGGCGGCGATTGTCGCGCAAAAGAAAAAAATCGATGTGATTTTCGTCCGTTACGAAGCGGCCGTGAAAGCGGAAGACGTGACGGCGGATATCGCCAATCAAATCGTATTGGGACAGTAAGGAGGCAGTATGGCATCCATTTGGAAACAGGCGGCTTGCGTGGGGCTGGTGCTCCTGGCAGCGGGACTTTCGGGCTGCGGTAAGGAAAAGGTCGCATATGTCGATTACAGCGTATTGCAGCAGAAATCCGAAAAAATCAAAGCCGTCATGCAAGAAGTCAATGACAAAGACAAGGAAATCACCGATCGCCTGACGAAAGAAAGCGAGACGGCGAGCGAAGAAGAAATGCAGCAGAAGCTCGCCGCGGCGCAACAGGAGAGACAAATTTTCCTGCAGAGCAAGACGAATCAAGTCAAGACACTCGTCGAGACGGAGTGCGCAGCCGTCGCCAAAGAGAAGGACATCGGCATCGTTATGCATAAAATGGCCCTTCCGGCCGGTGCGGTCGACATCACCGATGACGTATTGAAACGCATTGACGGCACGGCAGCCAAGGATAAGAAATAAGGAAACCGTATGGAAAAGACAGTCGCGGAGCTCGCGCGTTATGTGGGCGGCACCGTCTACGGAGATGAAAATCGTCTCATTTCCGGCGTCACCGGTGCGGAAAAAGCAGGCCCCTCCGATATCACTTTCGCGCGAGGAATTTACGTCGAGCACATCGAAGAGATGCAAGCCGGCGCCATTTTGGTCGACGAATTGCCGGCGCATTTCACCAAGACGCTCATTGTCTGTGCCGATGCGCGTCGCGAATTTGGGCGCCTGATTGATTTCTTCTATCCGGAAACGAAATTCGCGCCCGGGATTCATCCGACCGCCATTATCGCGGAGAGTGCGAAAATCGGACAAAACGTCTGCATCATGCCCTACGTCGTCATCGATGAAGACGCGGAGATCGGGGACAACACCGTCATTTATCCGTATTGCTACATCGGGCGGCGCGCGAAAATCGGGCGAGATTCCGAGCTCAATCCCGGTGCCGTCGTCCATGAAGACAGCATCCTGGGCGATCGCGTCGTCCTCCGCGCCCATGCCGTCATCGGCGGGCAGGGATTCGGTTTCTCCACCGATGAAAACGGACACCACACGCATATTCGCCAGCTCGGAAACACCGTCATCGGAGACGATGCGGAAATCGGAGCGGGGACTGCCGTCGACAACGGCGCCATTGGCAGCACCGTCGTCGGCCGCGGCACGAAGATTGATAATCTCGTCCACTTGGGACACAATGTGGAAATTGGCGAAGATTGCTTCATCATTGCCCAAGTCGGCATTGCCGGCAGCTCCAAGATAGGAAATCACTGCGTCTTGGCCGGGCAGGCCGGCATCACGGGGCATATTTCCATTTGCGACGGCGTGACCTTGGGCGGCAAAAGCGGCGTCCTGGGCGACATCAAAGAGCCCGGCACCTACGTCGGCTACCCGATTCGCCCCCGCCTTGAATGGGGCCGCATCGAAGCGCTTTTGTCGCGTCTGCCCGAATTGATCAAGACGGTGAAAAAATTGGAGAAACAGGCGGGGAAGTAAGGCTTGATAGAGGCTTGAAATTTCGGCGCGAGATGTTCGCGCCTTTTTGCTGCCTTGATTTTGGCGTGGGGTTTGAAAAGGTTTGCTGATTTGGCGTAGGACGCGTGCGTGCGCATCAAACATCCGAATGGTGTCGCCATTCGCCGTTTCGGACAATCTTGTGGTTTGTTGAGACAATATCACCTGTGGTTCAAGCTTGCAAAAAATTTTCATTTCCCTATTGACAGATGATTTTGGATGCGGTACACTATCGTCCAAACAAAAACGACTTGTTTCGGCAAGCCAAAAAATGAATATTTTTCATCCAGAGCAGCAGAGGGACTGGCCCTATGAAGCTGCGGCAACCATTCGTTTGAACCGGTGCCAATTCCAGAGGGCATGCCCGCCCGAAGATGAAACTCTTGGCTTTTGTGCTTTCATCTTTGGTGAAAGCATTTTTTGTTTTCCAAAAATCTTGCGGGCTGCGATTTGTTTCCTTTATTTTTATTTCAGAAAGGGAGGCCGGCTGACATGATTGAGCTGAAGCATATCCATAAAAGCTACGACGGCCACATCACGGCGCTTTCGGATATCAATCTGACCATCCGAGACGGCGAGATTTTCGGTATCATCGGGCAATCCGGCGCAGGGAAATCCACGCTGGTGCGCTGCATCAATATGCTTGAGGCGCCGACGTCGGGCGAAGTTCTTGTGAACGGGAAGGACATGACGAAGTTGTCCAAGGCGGAGCTTCGCGAGGCTCGGAAACACATCGGCATGATTTTCCAGCATTTCAATTTGCTTTCGAGTCGCACGGTGTATGAAAACGTCGCGTTTCCGCTGGAACTCTCCGGGATGCCGCGCGCCGAGCAGGACAAAAAGATTCAAGCCATTTTGGAGCTCGTGGGGCTGACGGAATACAAAGACAAATATCCGTCGCAGCTCTCCGGCGGGCAAAAACAGCGCGTCGGGATTGCGCGGGCGATTGTCACGGACCCGCCGGTGCTTCTCTCAGACGAGGCGACGTCGGCGCTCGACCCGGAGACGGTGAAATCCATCCTGCAACTTTTGAAGGATATCAATCAAAAGCTGGGAATCACGATTATCCTCATCACGCACCAGATGGAAGTCATCAAGCAGATTGCCGACCGCGTGGCCGTGATCGAGGCGGGGCGCATCATCGAGGAGAGCTCCGTCGTGGATCTTTTCACGGCGCCGAAGACGGAAACGAGCCGGAAATTCATCGGCTCCGTCATTTCCGACGAGATTCCCGAAGCGCTCCGGCACATGAATATTTCCAAAGAGAAACAGCATCCCGACGACGCACCGGCGATACGGCTGTCGTTTCGCGGCGACGTGGCCGACGAGCCGATAGTCGCGAATCTCATTCGCCATTTCAATCTGGACGTCAGCATCCTGTACGGCAATATCGATTACATTCACGGCGTTTCCTTCGGCCGGCTCATCGTGACGGTGGCGGGCGAGGACGCGAATATCGAGGCGGCGCTCTCGCACCTCAAAGGTCTTCCCATAGAAAGCGAGGTCATCGGTTATGTCCCCGGCCATCAGTAATTTGCTTTTGAAATCGTTGGCGGAAACGCTGTACATGCTGGGCGTCTCCGCAGCCATCGCGGCGCTCGTCGGCATCCCGCTGGGCATTCTTCTCGTCGTGACGGAAAAAGGCGGGATTCTTTCCTGCCCGATTCTGAATAAACCGCTGGCATTTGCGGTGAATATGATTCGGTCCATTCCGTTCATCATCTTGATGGTCGCCATTATTCCCATCACGCGCGCCATCGCCGGCACATCAATCGGCACGACGGCCGCCATCGTCCCGCTGACCATCGCGGCCATTCCGTACACGGCGCGCATGGTGGAAACGTCGATACGCGAAATCCCGGGCGGTCTCATCGAAGCGGCCGAATCCATGGGCGCGACGCCGCTCCAGATTATTTGGAAAGTCTACATTCCCGAAGCGCTCCCGAGCCTCATCGAGACGATGACCGTCGTCGTCGTCACCTTGATCGGATCGAGCGCCATGGCCGGGACCATCGGCGGCGGCGGGCTGGGCGATTTGGCCATCCGCTACGGCTACCAACGTTTCCAGGCCGATGTCATGATTGCGACGATTCTGGTGCTCATCGTCATCGTCCAAGCGATTCAATTTGTAGGAAACAGATTGTCGCGCAAGGCCGATAAGCGTTAAAATTCCGCGATTTTGGGAAACGGAGCGGAAAGCCGGCCGGTTTCCGGTTTCCTTTTTTCAAAATCCGAGACATAGAGAACACATTTCATTTTTTACAGAAAGGATTTTCATTATGAAAAAAGCACTCCTTGCTTTCGGCGCCGCTGCGGTGGCGGCCACCTTGTTGTTTACCGGTTGCGGCAGTGAGAAGAAAGAAGCCGCCGCGCCGCAGGCGAAGACGGAGATTGTCGTCGGGGCGACGGCCGGTCCGCACGCCGAGGTCGTGGAAGCTGCGGCAAAAGAAGCCGAGAAGAACGGTCTCAAAGTCACCGTGAAAGAATTTTCCGATTACATGACGCCCGACCAGGCGCTCGAAGATGGGGACCTCGATATCGCCGTCTATCAGCACAAGCCTTTCATGGAAAATTTCAATAAGCAGAAAGACGCGCACCTGACGGACATCGGCCGCGCGATTCTGATGCGCATGGGCATTTATTCCAATCGCGTGAAGAATGTGAATGACATCCCGGACGGCGCCGTCATTTCCATTCCGAACGATCCGACGAACGAAGGCCGCGGCCTCCAGCTCTTGGAAAAAGCCGGTCTGATTAAGCTCGCCGAAGGCGCGGGAAACAAAGCCACACCGGCGGACGTCGTCGAAAATCCGAAGCATCTCGAATTCCGTGAACTCGAAGCCGCGCAGCTGCCGCGGAGCTTGGACGATGTGGATGCATCGGTCATCACGATGAATTATGTCATGAGCGCGGGTCTTTCGCCGAAGGACCAGGGTATTTTCCTCGAAGACAAGGACAATCCGCTCGCCGTCATGATCATCGCGGTCCGCGAAAAAGATAAAGCGGAACCGGCGTATGCGAAATTTGTGAAAGCGTACCAGTCGGATTCCGTGAAGAAATTTATCGCGGAGACGTACAAGGGGACGATTGAGCCGGCTTGGGAATGAGGAAACATAGGGCTTGATTGGCTTTTTGTGTCAGGCGCAAGATAGTTGTTAGCTGTTAGCTATTAGCTGTTAGTTTTGCGTGTCTCATAGAGATTGAGACGTCAGATGGTCAGACGTCAGACATCAGAATTACACATACTGCGGTTGTTCGCTAGCCGTCGACCGTGGACCGGGCGTGAATGCTTCGGTGCTCACAGAGATGTGAGGCACGGTAAACGGTAAACGGTGAACGGACAACGGATAACAGAAGATGGGCATAAGAAAAGAGGGGTGACGATGGATGTCATCCCTCTTTTTGTGTTGTCTGTTTTATTCTTCGTCGTCCACCCAGACGCGCGGGACGCGTTTTAGGGCGCAGAGGACTTCGTGCGGGATCGTGCCCGCTTTTTTGGTGAGTTCGTCGATGGTGATTTCTTCCTCGCCCTGTTTCCCGAGGAGCACGACTTCGTCGCCCGGCAGGACGTCGTCGTCGCAGGCGACCATGAGCTGATCCATGCAGACGCGGCCGACGATGGGGCAGCGTTTCCCGCCGATCAGCACTTCGCCCTGGTTCGAGAGGACGCGCGGATAGCCGTCCGCGTAGCCGATGGGGACCGTGGCCGTTTTCATGTCCGCCTCCGCGACGTAGGTGCCGCCGTAGCCGATGGCCTCGCCCTTGTGAAGTGTCTGGACGTGCGTGACGTGGGAAATGAGTGACATGACATAACGCAGGTCGAGGCGGTTCGTCATGACGTCCGAAGGCTGCGGGCCGTAGAGAATAATCCCGGGGCGCGCCAGATTGTAATGGCTCTGCGGCAGGTCGACGACGCCCGCGCTGTTCGCCGCGGAAATGACGAATCCGTCTTTTTTCGGCATATAGGAAATCGCTTCCTCGAAACGGGCGAGCTGTGCCAAAGCGGCGTCTTTTTCTTTGTGGTCGGCGGTCGCCATGTGCGTGAACGTGCCGCGCAGATGAAGATGCGGATATTTTGAAAGTTCTTGCAAAAGGGCGGGGACGTCGGCAGGGTGGACGCCGATTCGGTTCATGCCGGTATCGACGGCGATCATGACATCGACCGTTTTCTTCGACAGCGCCGCGACGGCATCGAGCGCAGCCAGATCCACGGTGTCGTCTACGGGGAAAATCAAATCTTGGGAAACGCCGAGCGGCATATCTTCCGCCAGCGGCAACCCCAGGACGTAAATCGGACAAGTGAAACCGGCCTCGCGCAGCTCCGCGCCCTCTTCCGCCCGTGCGACGGCAGCGGCGGTGTAGCCCTCCTCGAGCGCGACACGCAGCACCTCCGCCGCGCCGTGCCCGTAAGCATTCGCCTTCACGACAGCAAGCACATCCACATCTTTCGGCAGATGCTCGCGAATGACGCGCAAATTATGACGCAGCGCGCCCAGATTGATGATGATGGAAGAAACGGACATAATGACTCCTTTCGGTTTGAATGAAACTGAATATTCTGATGACTATTATACAACGTGAGGGGAAACCGTTATCCGTAGTCCGTT
>CAVEYT010000008.1:0-18284 GCA_963619995.1 Acutalibacteraceae bacterium
GCGGCGTCTTCTTTCTTTGCTACTTTCTTTCTTCCACGGGGAAGAAAGAAAGTAGTCTTGCGACAGGAGTTCTGCGGGGAAGCACTCCGCGTAATAATCGCCGCACGGCGAATGCGGGGAACCACTCCGCGTGATAAATCATAAAAAAGCTGCGTGAAAATATGGAAATCATTTTCCGCAGCCAATTACAAAAAAGGAAAAATAAAATGGAAATTTACAAAGCCCGTGCCATGGGCTTTTGCTACGGCGTCAAACGCGCCATGAAGATTGCCGAAGACACGGCGCGCGCCGGAAAAAAGGCTGCGACGCTCGGCCCTCTCATTCACAATCCGCAAGTCGTGGCGCGGCTTTCGGCAGCCGGCGTCCCTGCGATTTCCGATATTGAAAAATTTTCTGATGAAATTGTCATTATTCGTTCGCACGGAGTTGGCCCTTTGTGCTATAATACAATCAAGTGCAAAAATCTGACCTTGGTAGATGCCACGTGTCCTTTTGTTATGCGCAACCAGCAGATTACAAAAGAACTCGTGGAAAAGGACCGTCAGGTTGTGCTCATCGGTGAAAAAAATCATCCGGAAATGAAGAGCGTCGCGGAATGGGCGGAAGGGAAATCCTTCTTGATCGAGACGCCGGAAGAAGCGGAAAAGTTGCCGCATTTACAGGAAGCCCACATCGTCATACAGACGACATTTTCGGAGTCCTTGGCCGAAGAAATGATTCGTATCGTTTCCGAAAAAGCGGACAAATTGGAAGTCCACAAGACCATTTGCCGCGCGACGTCGGAAAGGCAGGAAGCCGCCAGAACCCTGGCAAAGGACATGGACGTCATGATTGTCATCGGAGGACGCAACAGCGCCAATACCACTCGTCTCGCAGAAGTGTGCAGAGCCGAGGGCGCCAGGACTTATCACATTGAGACGGCGGCGGAGCTCTCTCCCCGATGGTTTCATGGCCGGGACAAGATTGGCATCACAGCCGGTGCTTCCACGCCGGACTGGATCATAGAGGAGGTAGTCAGTATTATGGAAGACATGAAAGAATTGTTGGAAGCCGAGGAAGCCAACCTCGATGTGAAGAAAGGCAGCGTCGTCACGGGGACCGTCGTCGAGGTTGATAAGGAACACGCGATGATTTCCTTCGGGTACAAGACGGAGGCTGTGCTTCCGGCGCATGAATACGTATTCCCGGCGCCGGAAGATCTGAGCGAAATCCTGCATGTGGGCGATGAAGTCCGCGTCCAGGTCATCAATGCGATTCGCGAAGACAGCCCGATTTACGTATCCAAGATCAAAGTGGATCGTCTGGCCGATTGGGACGTCGTGGAAGAGGCTTTTGAAAAGAATGAAACCGTCGAATGTAAGGGCGTCGAGGCGATTAAAGTCGGTCTGCTCGTCCAGGTCAAGGCGTTGCGCGGCTTCATTCCGCTTTCGCAGGGCGACCTCCGTTTCGTGCATTCCCTTGCGTCCTTGCAGGGAAAGACATTCCCGGCGAAAATCCTGGAAGTCGACCGCGCGAAGAATCGTTTGGTCCTGTCCCGCAAAGCGGTGCTCGAAGAAGCGCGCTCGGGTGAGCTCGATGCCATCGAAGCGGCGTATGAAAACGGAGACATTTTGAAGGGTGTCGTCAAGAAAATTATGCCGTACGGCGCATTTATCAGCGTGAACGGCGTGGAAGGGCTCCTTCATATTTCCGATATTTCTTGGAAGAAGATTGCCAAAGTCGAAGACATCCTTTCGCCGGAGCAGGAAATCGACGTCAAAATCAAATCTTTCGACAAAGAAAAACAGAGAATTTCCTTTACGCACAAGGAATGCGTGCCGGATCCGTGGGAAACGGCGGTGCATGAGCTGGCCATCGATGATGTCGTGGATGCCAAGGTCGTCAAAGTTTTGGATTTCGGCGTCATTGTCGAAATCGCGGGCGGCCTCACGGGATTGCTCCACATCAATGAAATGACGGAAGACCGTGACGCAAAGCCGAGCGATATCTGCGTGCTGGGCGACGATATCGTCGTGCGCATCATCGGTATCGATGAAAACAGAAAGCGGATCAGTTTCTCTCTCGTGGAAGCACCGATCCATGAAGGCGAAGAAGCGCCGGCGGAAGAAACCGCGGCAGCGGAAGAATAATTTCAAATTTCCCAACTTGCCCCTCGTAGCCTATCCGCCATCCGTGAACTGTGAACCGTTGTCCGTGAACCGTGAACCGTGAACCGAGTGTGAGCAGCTTGGTTTGTCATTGATATGTGACGAACGGTAAACGGGTAACGGCAAACGGTAAACGGTAAACGGATGATGGGACGCGAAGGCGAAAATGTCGCCGACGGGCACAAAATTTGGGTAGAGAAAAGAGTGCGGCAGTCAGTGTTTTTGGCTGCCGCTGTTCTTTTATGGTAGGAAAGTGTAACGTATGAGCAAACCACTTGTGGCCATCGTCGGGCGGCCGAATGTAGGCAAATCCACTTTGATCAATGGGCTCGCGCATCGGCGCGTTTCCATCGTCGAAGATATTCCGGGCGTGACGCGCGACCGGATTTATTGCGATGTCAAATGGCTGGATCGGGATTTCACGCTGATTGACACCGGCGGGATTGAATTTCGCGACGCGCCCGATCAGGTCGTCGATGGGATCCGGCGGCAGGCACAGCTCGCGATGGAAGAGGCGGACGTCATCATTTTCGTCACGGATGCACGAAGCGGCGTCACGCAAGATGATGAGATGATTGCGGGCATGCTTCGCCGGACCGGGAAACCGGTGGTGCTGGCCGTGAATAAGGTCGACAGCCCGAACCAGGAAGCGGACGTCTACGAATTTTACAATTTGGGCCTCGGCGATCCGCAAGGGATTTCCGCCGTGAACCATCTTTCTTTCGGAGATTTGCTGGATCGCATCATTTCCTATTTCCCGCCGGTGGAAGTGCGCGATGAAAATGCGCCCATTCGCGCGGCTATTATCGGGCGCCCGAATGTAGGGAAATCCACGCTCATCAATGCGCTTTTGGGTTACGAGCGTTCCCTTGTCGCCGACGAATGGGGGACGACGCGCGATGCGGTGGATTCTCTTTGGAAATACCAAGGGAAAGAATTCATTCTGGTCGATACGGCCGGAATGCGTCGCAAGGGGAAAATCACCGACACACTGGAACACTACAGCGTCATTCGCTCCATTCGTGCCATCGATAATTGCGATGTCGCCGTGCTCCTTTTGGATGCCGTCGATCAGGTGACGGAGCAGGACAAGCGCATCGCGGGCTACGTGCATGAAGCGGGGAAGGGGCTGATTCTCCTCGTCAATAAATGGGACAAAGTCGAAAAAGATACGAATACCATGGTGCATTACACCGAGGATATCCGAAAAGCATTACCCTTTGCCCCCTACGCGCCCGTTCTCTACGGTTCGGCGCTGACGAAACAGCGCATTCATCGGCTGGCTGAATTGCTCGAATTCGTCGCCGATCAGCACAGCATGCGGATTTCCACCGCCGTCCTGAATGATTTGCTCGATGACGCGAAAATGGTTTATCCGCCGCCGGCTCATGCGGGACGCGTCGCGAAAATTTATTACATGACCGAGGTCGGCATCCGGCCGCCGACATTCGTTCTCTTTGCCAACGATGCGAATCTGATTCATTTCTCGTACATTCGTTTCCTGGAAAATCGATTGCGGGAATCCTTCGGCTTTGAAGGGACGCCCATTCGGATCGTCGTGCGCAGCAAAAAGGACGAAGGCGACGTATGACGACGGCGTTTTTATGCCTGCTGGCCTATCTGATCGGTTCCGTTCCTTGCGGCTATCTGATAGGGAAATGGGTGTACAAGACCGATTTGCGCACAGTCGGAAGCGGAAACATCGGCGCGACCAATGCCTATCGCGCATTCGGTCTCCCGGCTGCGGCCGCCGTGCTCCTCTGCGATTTGTCCAAAGGCATTTTGGCCGTGTGGCTCGGCGAACCGGATATCGTGACGGCGCTTCTTTGCGCCATTTGCGCCTTGATAGGAAACGATTGGTCCGTGTTCCTGCGATTCAAAAGCGGGCGCGGCGTCGCGTGCGGACTCGGCCTGTTTCTCTATCTCTGCCCGGCGGCGGCGGGGCTCGGCTTGGCGCTTTGGGTCGTCATTTTCGCCGCGACCCGCGTAGTTTCCTTGGCGTCCGTCTGTGCGTCGGCGTGCATTCCGTTTTTTGTATGGTTTGTGGGATACGACGAGCCCTACCTTTGGTTCTCCATAGCGGCAGCAGCGATTGTGGTCGGGAAACACAAGGACAACATCGGACGATTGCTTCGCGGAGAGGAAAAGAAAATCACAAGGAAGTGAGGCGCGGAAGACCGTTATCCGTGAACCGTGGACCGTGTAACCGTGAACCGAGCGTGAGCAGCTTGGTTTGTCGTTGAGATGTGACAGACGGTAAACGGATAACGGACAACGGACGATGGCTTTGGCTCTCAGGCGCGAGATAGTTCCTAGCTGTTAGCTATTAGCTGTTAGTTTTAAGCGGAGGCGCTTCGCGCGATTTTTTATAAATGCGCCGGAGGCGCGTACCGTTTTTGTCTAATAGCTAACAGCTAGAAGCTAATAACTATCTTGCTATGTGAGAGACGGAAAACGGTTGTCGGGACACGAATGCGAAAACGTTGCGAAATGATAAGAAATGTGCGAAGCGCGTTTTGCATATAGATTCATAAAAAGTTTATGGGAGGCCATTCATGAAAATTGCGATGATCGGAGCCGGTAGTTGGGGGACCGCCATGGTGCGCCTCTTGGCGGCGAGAAACGAAAATGTTTGGCTCTATTGCCGCCATCCGGACACGGCAGAGCGCCTGCGGGAGACGCGCGAGAATGAGACCTATCTTCCCGGCGTCCAAATCCCGGAGAGCGTTCAAATCACGAGCGATTTGGAAGAAGCGGCACGGGGTGCGGAATGCGTCATCCTTTGCACACCGGCCGGGGCAGCGGGAAAAACGTGCGAAAGTCTCCTTCCGTATTTATCCAAAGATGTGACCGTCGCCTCCGCTTCCAAAGGTTTGGCGGACGATAGCGGGCGGCGCATTTCCGACGTGATCGGAGAGACGCTTTCGGGGAAAACGGATCGCATCGTCGTGATTTCCGGCCCAAACCATGCCGAAGAAATCGGGCGCGGCTGTCCGGCGGCCACTGTCGCGGCGGGGACGAATCCGGCAGCCGTCGAGTTGATACAGGATATTTTTATGGGCCCCGTTTTCCGCGTGTATCGCAGCGACGATATCGTCGGCGTCGAATACGGCGGCAGTTTGAAAAACATTATCGCAATTGCCTGCGGGCTCTTGGACGGACTTCGCTTCGGGGACAACAGCCGCGCCGCATTGATGACGCGGGGTCTTGTGGAAATGACGCGCTTCGGCACCCATTACGGCGCGAAAATGAGCACGTTCTTCGGCCTGTCCGGCATGGGCGATCTCGTGGCGACCTGCATCAGCGAGCACAGCCGCAATCACAGAGCCGGTGTCTTGCTCGCGCAGGGGAAAACGATTGACGAAATTCTCGCCGGCACCCAAATGGTCGTCGAAGGCGTGCGGACGACGCGAATCGTCCACGACATCGCCGAAAAAGAAGACATCAGCATGCCGATTACCAACGAGATGTACCACGTCATTCGCGGAGATTACACCGCGGCCGAAGCCATCGAGCATTTGATGAACCGCGCGAAAAAAGCAGAAACGGAAGAACATCTCCCCGGAAGCGAATTGAATCTGTAATGCGATTGCAAACGGGTGAGCTAAGAGCTTGGAGCGCGTCTCATAGAGGCAAAGAAGTCAGACACCAGACGGTCAGACGTCAGACTTTAGCTGTGTCGCCTACGGCGACGATTTTATAAAATGCGGTCTACGGCTGCCACCGCGCCATCTCTATGAGAGCAAGAAAACCAATTCAAAGAGCTGTGACAGTCTGACGTCTGACGTCTGACGTCTGATCGTCTCGATCTCTATGAAATACCCAAAGCCAATCAAAGAAATGTAAACGTCTGAGGTCTTCATCTCTATGATTTGTGCTCCTGTATTCAAGCTCTTTTCAAATAATTGAAGATATTTCAAACTATGATATAATACGTAGGTAGAATCCATGCTAAGAATCATCGGAGGCAGCGCCAAGGGCACCGTCCTTTCCGCGCCGGCGGGTCTTGCGACAAGGCCGACTTTGGGACGGACACGGGAAAGCATTTTCAATGTGCTGGCCAATCTGGGTCTTTTGGAGACGCGCGTCCTCGACATCTTTGCCGGGACCGGCGCCATGGGACTTGAAGCCCTCTCGCGCGGCGCGAAAAGCGCCACATTCATCGACAAAGCGACCGGACGTCTCCTGCGGGAGAATGCGGTGAAATGTCGTCTCGAGGCGCGTGCGGAAATCTTGGCGCGAGACGTGTCGGCAGCCATTTCTTCTCTTCGCGGCCGTGAATACGATTACATTTTTATGGATCCGCCCTATCAAAAAGGGTACATTCAAAAAATCTTGGATCAAGTCTTGGCAGCGGAGCTTGCAGCGGGCGATGCATTTCTCATCGTCGAGCATCATGCGGATGAGCCCATTGCGATCGATACGTACGGCGATAGATTGTCCGTATGGAAACAGAAACAGGCGCGCGATACCTGCGTGACCTACCTTCACTACAAAAAGCAAAGGTGAATTCATGAAAATAGCCATTTGCCCCGGGAGCTTCGATCCCGTCACCTACGGGCATCTCAATATCATCGAAAGAAGCGCGGCGCTCGTCGATAGACTCATCGTCGCCGTCTTCGTCAATCCCAATAAAAAAAGCATGTTCACCATGGGAGAGCGACTCGATATGCTTCGGGAAGTCACGAAGGATTACCCCAATGTCGAAGTCGACGCCTTTGAAGGACTTTTGAACGAATACGCCGAAGCGAAACATTGTCGGCTGCTCATTCGCGGACTGCGCGCTTTCAGCGATTTCGAATATGAATTTCAGCGGGCGCTATTATTGAAACAAGTCGCGCCGCGTCTGGAAACGGCCTTTTTCATGACCGAAGGGAAATATTCCTATCTATCCTCCACCGGCGTCCGGGAACTCGCCTGCTTCGGCGGCGATCTCAGTCAGCTGGTGCCACCCTATGTCGAACAAGTTATCCGGAAAAAATTTCCATTCAAAAAAAGTGAGGCGTAAACAATGGACACAAAGAAACTATTGGCAGAATTGGAAAGTGTCGTAAAGAACGCGGGAGACGTCCCCTTCACCAACAAAAAAATGGTGGACAAGGAAGACATCATTCGCATCATTGATGCTATCAATCAGTCGCTCCCCAACGAACTCGACAACGCGAAACGTGTCGTGGCGGATAAGGAACGCATTCTTCTCGAAGCCGAGAAAAAAGCCGACGACCAGATTGCGCAGGCCAAAGATTATATCGCCCGCATTACGGATGAGAACGAACTTGTGAAACAGGCGCAGGATCGCGCGAATCAAATCCTGACGGCTGCGAACCAAGCGGCGGAAGAATTGGAAACAAAATCCGTCACCTATGCCAGCGATGTCATGAAATATGTGGAGACACAGATGGAAGACATGCTGGAAACCCTCAAAAAGAATCACCAGAGTTTGATTGATTCCAACGCCCATCGCACAAAAGAATAAGAGGCCCCCATTCATACCGACCTTTTCAAAAAGCAGAGACAAAGTCTGCTGCCGAAAGGTCGGTATTTTGCGTGCTTTTTTCGGAATTCTTCGGCGCTTCGATGCCGTCGCTCTTTTAATTATGTTATAATGAGAAAATCATCTTGGAAACAACGACGAGGAGGAAAGACGATGAGTCGAAAAGTGACGGAAGAAAATGATTTTGAATTGGGTCTGTTTGGCGGCGCAGACGAGACGGAAGAGATTGTCGAAGCGCATCGAGAGCTGGACATCGTGCGGTTTCAAGCGCTCGAAAAGGCGACCGTTTCCAACCCCGTGGAATTGTTTCAAGGATTCAAAGTCCTGCGCGTGATTACGTTTTCCTCCAGCGAAAGCATGATTCGGAATATGATTCGGCATTTTGAAGATGCGGAAATTATTTTCGGGGACGAAAAAGTATTGGGAAATTTGAATGACAAACTCGCGGTGCAATATGCGACGATTAAGAAATTGCAATCCGAGAATAAAGCCGGAAACGATTTGATTGTGAAACGCATCGGCGACGGGACGCTGAGGCTCTATGTCACGAAACTCAACAGCTACACCAGTCACCAGAAAATTTTCTTGCTCTCTGACGATGAGGCCGGTCGGTACCGCGTCATCACCGGCAGCGCCAATTTTTCGCAGAAGGCTTTCGGCGGCGAGCAGCTGGAGATCATCAATGTGGCCGATGATTTCCAAACGTATGAAATTTATCGCGACCTGTACGAAAAGACGAAACTCTTGAGCACGTGGGAAATTTCCAAAGATACGATTCGGGAGCTGGCGCTGGACAAGCTGGAAGAATTGCCGGCCGTCCAAGAAGTGAAGACGGTGAAGACGCTGATTGTCGAAGAAGCGCCGCAGGAAACGAAAGTCGACAGTTACTATCTGCCGATGCAGGAATGGAAAGAGTTCATGCGCGAGAAAAATCTCGATTTGAATCAATTGGTGAAGAAGCAAAAAGGGATTCGGCTTTTGGCGTATGAAAATGTGAAAAAATTTGCGGCAGATGCCAAGGCGGCCTTTACGGCGAAAGAAGAGGTCTTGCGGACGTATCCGCAATTCTGGTTTGACGTGGATAAAAACACCGTCTTTTTCAATGGGGAACCGGTCGATTTGGATCATATTTCGGAAGACGATCTCAAAAATGATATCGCGCTCTTTCGGGAATTTTTTGACGGATATTTCGATCCGGAGTGTGAATTTACGGGGGATATCGTAAACGGCGTCAAGAAATATTATGCGACGGTGAATTTTGCCTTCTGCGCGCCCTTTATTTCCGTTACGCGCGCCCGTTGCCCGGTCGGCGTCGAAGTGATCAATTTCCCGATGTTCCTCTTGCTGCACGGCATCACGAACGCGGGGAAAACGTTTCTGACCCGTTTCATCTTGCATACGATGTTCAATGAGTACCATGTGAATATCGACGGCAAAAACGGCTTGATTCGCTCGGCCAGCGCCAAAGACAATGCGCCGGCCGAATTGCAAAAGAAAATCCAGGCTTGCAAGGGCTTGCCGCTTGTCGTCGACGAGCTGGAGAGCAAAAATTGGCGCAGCTATGGGGAACGTTTCATCAAGACCGATTACATTTTGGATGAATATCTGTCTCCGGTCATTTTCACGACGAACGGCATCGGCGCGATTGACGAAGCGCTGAATAAACGGACGGTTTCTTTCGATATCAAAATGAAAACGGGCCGAAACAGCAATCTGAAAACGAATCGGAGAATGGGCTGCCTGCAGAAGATGACCGGCGCGCTGTACAAATTGTACCTGAAAGAAATGCTGGCGAAATATCCGGCCTATCTGGAATCGCTCTCGGATGAAACGAGAAAGGAGCCGCCGGATCTTTTGGCGTTGTCGTCGAAAATTTTGAAGGCGATTTTTGCACATTACGGCTTCACGGATGAGCGTTTCATCGATGTCTATGACCGCTATTACTATCTCAAGACGGCCAATACGGAGGAAAACATCAAAGATTTGACGGATCTCTACACGAAATACAGCGACGAATGGGTCATCAATCGGAAACACAATTTCATCCGAATCAATTTTGAAAAATGGTACCAAGCGCGGGATTTTCAAAACAAATACGGCTCCGAGCTGGTCCAATACGCCGCCGGGCAGCCGTTCGTGACGATGGATTTGAAGAAAATGGAGGAGTATCTGGGGATCACGATTGGGAAAGAGAAAAGTTGGTGGAAGATCTGGGATAAGGCGTGAGGCGGCTGTTTACCGTGTAACCGTGTAACCGTGGACCGTGGATTGTGCGTGATTGGCTTTTGAGACAGAAGGCTTGAAAGGGCTTGAAAGGGCTTGAAAGGGCTTGAAAGGGCTTGAAAAGGCTTGGGTCACATTCGACGCTACGGCTATGCTTGAAGGGGGAGCGCGGGAAATCGAAAAAAGTAAAAGGAAACAACATCAAGCTTTTCAAGCCGTCCACCCAAAGCTAAACACGGGAAAGACAGAAAAAGGAAGAAGCACAATCATCAAGCCTTTTCAAGCTTTTAGTCCCATGTGAGGCGCGGTTAACGGATGACGGATGACGGGAAACGGATGACGGAAAACGGATAATTAGCGGCGGTTGAGAAACGGCGGCGCTCGTGATATAATAATTTCGTTATTCATGCGCTTATAGCTCAGTGGATAGAGCACCGGTCTCCGGAACCGGGTGTCGGGGGTTCGAATCTCTCTAAGCGCACCAGAAAAACCGATCCTGCTTGGGGTCGGTTTTTTATTTTTGAATTGCCGCAACGGGTCTTTATCTTGTCAGGCTGGGATAGCTTGGTTATAATGAGGTGAATTATGATGTTGAAATAGGAGAAATCGGAGGCGTGATTGTTGCATCAGGAAGAAATTTGTTTTAAGAGAAGTGGCGATTTTGTGAAAAATTCGCGAATAAAATCGCATAGGGGGGGGGCAGGTAGCCTAGCACCCGCCGTTTCTTCTTTTAGGAAGCCCGTTTTCGGAGCGAATGCTTCGGGAGCGGGCTTTTGTCGTGTCTTTTTGAGGTGAGATATGAGACATTTGGTGACGGCGGTCATGACGGGTTTCCTATTTTGGGTTTTTCGCTTTTTGCTGCATACAGAGTTGCCGCTTTACGGCGTTATTCAAAAATATGATGGATTGCTTGCGGTGACATGGCTGGTCGTATTGGGCGTATTGAGTGATACGATTACGGCTTGGATTTGGAAAGTGAAAAAGGAAAACCGGCTGTGTCATGTTTTGTTGGTAGTGGCGTGTGCATTTATTTTGATTTTTCCAATCACGAAAATCAGCAGCGAGCAAGTCAGTAAGGCGGAAAATAGAAATTTGGCAAAGTTTCCGAGTTTGATAGCTGAAAACGGTTTCAATTATGAATACGGAAAACAGTTTGAATCGTGGCTGAATGATCATTTCCGGGGGCGAGACAGGGCGCTTCGGATATATAGGCGTGTCGAATCTTTCTTGAGCGGAAAAAGAGAGACGGATCAGGCGATGGAAGGGAAAGAGGGATGGCTTTTTTATAAGGGAGACCATTCGGTAGAAAATTTTCAAAACCGTCGCAATTTTACGGAGGAGGAATTACGCGCAATTAAGGAGAAATTGGAAGAGAAGAAAGATTACTGCGCGTCTTTCGGGGCGCGTTATTATGTTTTGATTGCGCCGGATAAAAACAGAGTGTACGGCGAATTTTATCCTTCGCATTATCACAAAATCGACTCGATCGGTCGCGGGGAGCAGCTGTATCGGTATTTGAAGGAAAATAGCGATGTCAAAGTGGTTTATCCGCTTGCTGTGTTGCTGGAGGCGAAAAAAGAAAATCAACTTTACTATAAAAATGATACCCATTGGAATCAGGCGGGAGCGTTTTTCGGGTATCGGGAAATCATGAAGGTCATAGCGCAGGATGATGCGTCTTTGCCAATTTTATCGTTCGAAGATTTTGATCGAGAGCTTGTGATAAAGCAACATGGAGATTTGCAGGGGATGCTGGATATCCGTGATTGGCAGGAAGAGGATCCGATTTTGAAATGCAAGACAGGCCTTTCTTACCGCATGAAGCAGCCGGATATCCAAACGACAAAATTTGTGGCGAGCGTAGGGCGCCCGTATTTGATCACGGACCGAGACGAAGCGCCACACCGTGTTTTTGTGTTTCGAGATTCTTTCACGGAAAATTTGCTTCCGTTCTTTTCACAACAATTCGGACATGTGGAGTATCTTTGGACGAGAGATTTCTTTAAGAATGCTTCCGCCATGCGGGAGACGCAGCCGGATATCGTGATCGAGGAAGTCGTCGAGCGATATGTGCAGGATTTGGTGAATTAGAGGGGTAACAACATGCTGTTCAGTTCTTCTGCTTTTCTGTTTGTGTTTCTGCCGCTTGTTTGTCTTGGGTATTTTCTTCTTGACTCTCGGTTTAGAAACGGGTTTTTGCTTCTGGCGAGTTTAATTTTTTACGGATGGGGCGAGCCGCGCTATGTCGCGGTCATGCTGGCGGTGATTTTGCTCAATTATGCGGTCGGCATTGGAATGACGCGATATGTTCGTTTTGCGAAATGGATATTGGGAATCGATGTTGTCGCCAATTTAGGGATTTTGATTTTCTTTAAGTATACGAATTTTTTGATTGAAAATTGGAATGCGGTGACCGCTGCTAAGATTTCACCGCTTCACGTGGTCATGCCGATCGGGATTTCTTTTTTTATTTTTCAGGCGCTTTCGTATGCGTTCGATGTGTATCGGGGAGAAGTGCGCTGTCAGAAAGATTTGTCGAAATTGGCTTTGTATGTGGCGCTGTTTCCGCAATTGGTCGCCGGGCCGATTGTAAAATACCAAGATATCGCAGAGAGTCTCGAGCGACGGAGCACGCGGGCTGAGGATATTATTTATGGCGTGCAACGTTTTATCCTCGGACTTTCCAAAAAAGTTTTGATTGCCAATACGATGGGGAGTGTCGCCGATAGCGTGTATGGGACCGGTACGGCGCATCTGACGTGGGAGATTGCCTGGCTGGGTGCGATTGCATATTCGTTGCAACTGTTTTTCGATTTCAGCGGGTATTCGGATATGGCAATCGGATTGGGGCGGATTTTCGGATTCAGTTTCAGAGAAAATTTCAATTATCCGTATATCGCGACAAACATGACGGATTTCTGGCGCAGATGGCATATTTCGTTGAGCAGTTGGTTCAAAGAGTATTTGTATATTCCGCTCGGAGGAAGCAGAGGCAGCGCAGCGCGGACGATGCGAAATTTATTTATAGTCTTTTTGGCAACGGGAATTTGGCACGGAGCGAGCTGGAATTTTGTGGTGTGGGGATTGTGGAACGGATTTTTTGTAATCTTGGAGAAACGTTGGAATGGGCTTCGCTTTGATTCGGCTATCGGGCATGTGTATGTGATTTTGGCGTTTGTGATCGGATGGGTCTGGTTTCGGGCGGATCATTTACAAATGGCGGTCGAGTATATCGCCGTCATGTTCGGGATTCAGCAAGGGATTCCGCTTTACGGATGGGAGTATTATGTCACGCCGAAACATTTGCTGGCGGGGGCAGCGGCGGTGGCTTTCTGCGTGCCGTGGAATTGGGACGCGCTGAAACGGCACCCAATCTTTTCTTGGTGCTATAATGCGTGTCTGCTTTGTTTTCTGGTGCTGTCCGTTATCTGGGTCGCGGCGTCTACGTACAATCCATTTATTTATTTCCGTTTCTGATTGATTTTTAGGAAACGCTTTTCATCGGCGCTTTCGTGATATAATGAAACCGAAATTTCATTGAAACGATTTTGCAAAGGAGGCGCGGGATGGAGACGGAGGAGCTGACGGAAGAGGCTTTGGCGGAGCTTTTGGCGGCGTATAAGAAGGAGCTGGCGCATTTGTATCGGGTCGCGTCGGCAAAAAGGGCGTTGCTCGTCGCGCGGAAGGCGCCGTCGCAGGTGGTGGCGGAGTGCGATGCGGATATGCGGCGGGACATTGCGGCGCTGAAGCAAAAATACGGGATTCATTACTGATTTTTTTGAAAAGAAACGGGGACGCAGAAATTCTCGCAGCAAGGAAGAGAAAATTTTGAAGAAGGAAACGAGAGGCGATGCGAGGGCTCTCGTTTTTTTCTGTTTCTTACGGTCTTATTTTTTCCGAGTGCTTTGTCGGAATCTGAAAGTTTGGATTTTGTTTCAGAAATTTTCAAATTTTTGTATTTCAATTTCTTGACAAGATTTTTTTTCGCCGTTATAATTTCCGTAATATCATTTGACATCCCAGATGTCTCTTGTCAAGGATGAAGAGGGGAAAGACTTTTCAAATCGCAGAGAGCTGCCGTGTGGTGAAAGGCAGCGGAGAGGGTTTTTCTTGTCGCTTCGGAGTTCCTTTTTCGAACAGAGTAGAGGAAGGCGTGTGCCGCGTTAAGGTTTTGAGTACAGTGTAGGGTGGTACCGCGACTTTTCGCCCCTATCGGTTTTGGCCGATGGGGGCTTTTTGTTTTCCGAAAGTTCGGCGCCGTCTCACAGGCAAGAGGCGGGATGGATTTTTTTAGAAAGGGGAATGGATATGCACGCGGGGGAGAAATTGCGGAAGAGATGGGAGAAAAAGGAGATTTTGGTCTTGCCGGGTGTCTATGACGGGCTGACGGCGAAAATTTGTGAGACGGAAGGTTTCGACGGGGTCGTCATGGGCGGTTACAATGTCGCCGGTTCGCGGCTGGCGGCGCCGGATGTCGGGTATCTGTCGCTGGCGGAGATGTGCGACTCGCTTCGGATGATCACGGGCGCGATTTCCATTCCTGTCATTGCGGATGGGGATACGGGATACGGAAACGCGATGTCGGCGCGCCGCACGGTGAATGAGTACGAGCGTGCGGGGGCTGCCGGGGTGCTCTTGGAGGATCAGGTGTGGCCGAAGCGCTGCGGGCATATGGCCGGAAAGGACGTGGTCGAGGCGGAGCTTCACGCGAAAAAGATTCGGGCAGCGGCCGAGGGGCGTCTGTTTCCGGAAACGGTCATCGTGGCGCGGACGGATGCGCGGGCGGTGCATGGCTTAGAGGATGCGATTATGCGTGGGCATATGTATCTGGAGGCCGGTGCGGATGCGCTTTTCATCGAGGCGCCGCAGGGTGTCGATGAGTTGGAAAAAATAGCGGCGTCTTTCCCGAAGGGGACGATTTTGTTCGCGAATATGATTGAGGGCGGACGCACGCCGAATCTGACGAGCGCCGATTTGGAGGAAATGGGATTCAAGGCGGTATTCTGGCCGTGCACGGCGATGTACACGGTGACGAAGGCGTTCCGCGACGTGATGCATGAATTGGCGACGAAGGGGACGACGGCGGCGATGCAGGATCGGATGCTGCATTTCTCGGAATACAATTCGTTCATCGGGCTCGATACGTACAATGAAATCGATCAAAGGTACAAATAAAGGAGGAAACGGACATGAAAAAGGCATGGAAATACGCAATCGCGACGGCACTTTTGGCGGCAGCGGCTTTTTCGGCGGGTTGCGGCGGTGAAAAAACGGCACAGCCCGCGGGCGGCAAGGTGAGTCTCAAAATGGCGGCGGCGCTTCCGACGAGTCATCCTTTGGTCAAAGCGATGGAGGAGCTGAAGACGAAGGTGGCGGAAAAATCGAAGGGCTCGGTGGAAATTTCCATTTATCCCGCCGGACAGCTTTTCAATGACAAGAATATGAATGACGCGGTCATGAGCGGCGGCGTGGATATGGGGCTGAATACGGTCGGTCGCTGGGCGAGTATCGTACCGGCGATGGATGTCTTCGATGTGCCGTTCGTTTTTTCCGGCTACGAGAGTGTCGACAAAGCGATTGACGGCGGGCTCGGGGAGAAATTGTCGGCCGATTTGGAGAAGAAGGGCGTGCATGCGCTGCTCTGGGCGGATTACGGTTTCGTCCAATTCGCCAATAACGCGCGGGAAATCAAGACGCCGGCCGATTTTGCCGATTTGAAGATCCGCGGGTATTCGAAATATTCCGCCGAGACGATCAAGGCGTTGGGCGCGTCGTCGGTCACGATGAGCTCGTCCGAAGTGTATATGGCGATCCAGCGCGGTACGATTGACGGCCAGATTTCCGGCACGACGGCCATGCGGGATCGGAAGATGTATGAGGTGCATAAATATCTGACGGTCACCAATCACGCGTCGCCGGAATTTATCGTGGCGATCAATCGGAAGTCGTACGATAAGCTCGACGCAGCGCAGAAACAGGCGCTGGACGAAGCGGCAAAGGAAGTGCAGGCAAGTATCCGCCAAAACGCGAAGGCGGAGGACTTGAAGGCGCTGGAAGATCTGAAGGCAAACGGCATGGAAGTCTACGTCGTGCCGGAGGAAGAACTTCCGCTGTGGCGCGAGGCGACGAAATCGGTCTGGGATACGTATGTGAAGGAAAACGGCGCGCTCGGGCAGGAGCTTTTGGATATTTGCGTCAAGAGCTGAGTTGATGGCGGCTTTGTAAGAGCCGTGAGCTGGGAGCCTGGAGCCTGGAGCTTTTTAGCGGAAGCGCTTCGCGCATTTTTATAAAAATCATCGCCGAGCTTTGCATGGTACTCACAGTTGCTTCGCGTCACCATGTTTCCGAGACTCTCGTTCGTTTGCGCGAGGCGATACGGCTTTTTGCTCCAAGCTCCAAACCCTTCCACGGGGAAGAAAGAAAGTAGTCTCGCGACAGGAGTTCTGCGGGAAAGCACTCCCTGCGATTTTGTATAAAAAGTTGTGAAAAAAATTTCACAACTCCTCAGTTTCCTTTAGCTTTGAAATAAAGAAGGTGAGAGCGGATGAAAACATTTTTGTCCCGGTACGATACCGTCGTCGGCGCGCTGACACGAGGGGCCGGCGTCGTCGCGGGCGGGCTGGTCATGGCGGTCTGCTTCATGATTGTCTATGAAATCGTCGCGCGCGGCATTTTCCATTCTCCGACGGAATGGGTCACGGAAATTTCCACGTATTGCATCGTCGTCTCCGGCTTTCTCGGCATGGGAGCGACTTGGGCGGGGAAGAAGCATATCCGCGTGGACATCCTGACGGTGCATTTGGCGCCGCGTGTGCAATGTTTCCTGGAAATCGTGACGTCGCTGTTTGTCCTCTGCTTTTGCTATCTTTTCGTCACGGAATCTTGGGGTATGGCGATGCTCTCGCTCGCTTACGATAATTGCGCGCCGACCACGCTGTCCACGCCGCTTTGGATTCCGCAGATTTCCATGCCGATTGGGATGGGCATCATGGCGCTCCAGGTCATCGGCACCATTTTGCATGATGCGGAGCGGCTGCTCGCGCAGGATTTCGGAAAGGAGGAAACGGCATGATTGTCGCGTTTACGATATTGCTTTTGATTCTCCTCTTTTCCGGGCTGCCCGTCGCATTTGCGCTCGCGCTGTCCGGGGTGGCCGGTATCACGGTGTATCTGGGCGGCGAAGGGGCGATGGCGCAGCTGCCGATCATCGGTTACAAATCGCTGGATGATTTCGTCCTGGCGGCCATTCCGATGTATGTCCTCATGAGCCAAATTTTGCTCGTCGGGAAAGTGGGAAACGATCTCTTTGAGCTCGCGAATAAGTGGCTGCGGCATCTGCCCGGCGGCCTCGGCGTCGCGACGGTCATCGCGTGCGCCATCTTTGCGGCCATCACGGGCTCGTCCGTCGCTTGCGCCGTCACGATTGGCTCCATCGCCATTCCGGAAATGCTGTCTCGCGGCTATGATCGGCGGCTCGTCCTCGGCACCGTCGCGGCCGGCGGCACGCTCGGCATTTTGATTCCGCCGTCCATTCCGATGATTCTCTACGGCGCCATCACGGATGAATCCGTCGGGAAACTTTTCATCAGCGGTGTCGTCCCCGGCATTCTCATGATGTTTCTTTTCATCGGCGTCGTCGTATTTTCCTCGCGCGATTTCAAGCCGGAGAAAGCGGCGCCGTGGAGCGAACGACTTTCGGCGCTCAAAGGTTCGTCCTGGGGGCTCTTCCTTCCCATCTTGGTCGTCGGCGGCATTTACACCGGCGCTTTCACCCCGACGGAAGCGGCGGCCATCGGCGTGCTCTACAGCCTTTTCATCACGTTTGTCGTCTATCGCAGTCTGCGCCTTCGCGACCTGCCGTCCATTTTGAACGACACCGTGAAGACGAGCTGCATGATTTACGCCATCATGATCGGCGCGGCGCTTTTCGGCTTCGTCCTCACCATTTTGGATGCGCCGCAAGCGCTCACGACCTATGTCGCCGGGCTTGATCTCGGGAAATGGGCGATCTTTATCGCTATCAATATCCTGCTGCTCTTCTTGGGCTGCATTTTGGAATCGATTTCCATTATTTTCATCACGCTGCCCATTCTGTTTCCGCTGATTACGAGCCTCGGCTTCGATCCCATCTGGTTCAATGTCGTCATGCTCATCAATCTGGAACTCGCGCTCATCACGCCGCCCGTCGGGATGAATCTTTTCGTCCTGCAAGGCGTCTCGCCGGAGAGCCGTATGACGGATATCATTCGTGGCATCGTCCCCTTCGCCGGTGTCATGGCATTGGAAATCTTGCTTCTGTGCCTGTTTCCGGAAATCGCGACTTGGCTGCCAGGCGTTTTGAAATGAGGAAACGGATTTCGCCGCCGTCCGTTTTCCGTGGACCGTGAACCGTGCGTGAATGACTTTGTATTTCATGCGAT
>CAVEYT010000009.1:0-9569 GCA_963619995.1 Acutalibacteraceae bacterium
GCCGGAGGCGACACCTGCGCTCAATTCTCAATTCTCAAATCTCAATTCTTTCTTGTAAAAGCAAGAAGCCCCCTGTGCCAAGCAAAGCAGAGAATCCTCTGATGCCTGACGTCTCGAACTCTATGTGACGCCAAAAAACTAACAGCTAAAAGCTAACAGCTAATAACTATCTTGCGCCTGACGCCCAAAGCCAAGCACGCGCTCCAAGCTCCCGGCTATCTTGCATCTGAGGACAAAAGCTGATAAAATAAATCCAACATACAACGCCGCACACGACTGACGGACCTGTGGAATTGACCACGTGCCGTGTGCGGGAAGACACAGCCGACCGTCTGGGCACCGAAGTTTGCCCGGGCGGTTTTTGATTTCCCGGCAGCTTCGGTTTCATGGGAAGCGATTTTGTTTCCCGGATTTCCGAAGGAGGCAGGCATGAAAAGAAATCGTTGGCTCATCGCGGCGTCGGCCGTGGGCATTCACATTTCCATCGGGAGCGTCTACGCGTGGAGCGTGCTGGCGCGTCCGGTGATGGAGGCGCTCTCCATCTCGCTCTCGCAGGCGACGTGGGCGTTTTCCGTCGCCATTTTGTTTCTGGGCTTTTCCGCGGCATTCTTGGGGCGCTTTGTGGAGCGCATCGGACCGCGCGCATCCGGCACGGTCTCGGCGCTTTTCTTCGGCGCGGGGATGATCGGCACGGCGCTCGCCGTCTCGCTCCAAAGCGTGCCGCTCCTCTATTTCTTTTACGGCTGCATCGGCGGCATCGGCCTCGGCGTCGGCTACATCACGCCGGTCGCGACGCTGGTGAAATGGTTTCCCGCGCGGCGCGGATTTGCGACGGGGCTCGCCATCATGGGATTCGGTTTCGCGGCGCTCATCGCCGGCCCCGTCATGCAATTTCTGACGGAAGCATTCGGCCTCTTTGAAAATTTCCTCATCATGGGGATTTCCTACGCCGTCATCATGTGCCTCTCCGCGTGGTATCTCGCGCCGCCCCGGCCGGGAGACGTCGAGGAAGCGGAAAAAGCGCCGACAAAAACGGGCGCGCCCCACCGCATGCCGCATCGCCAATACACGAGAAACGAAGCCATCCGCACGTGGCGTTTCTGGGCGCTCTGGTGGATTTTCTTCACGAATATCACCTGCGGCATCGGGCTTCTGGCGGTCGCGTCCCCGATGGCGCAGGAAGTCATCGGCATGAACGCGGACAAAGCGGCGTCTCTCGTCGGCATCATCGGCGTCGTAAACGGCGCGGGCCGCATCGGCTGGGCGGCGATTTCCGATCGCATCGGCCGCGGCTCGGTCTACGTCCTCTTCTTCCTCCTCGAGGCGGCATCTTTCACCATCCTCGCCGATACGAGAAACGAAGCACTCTTCTACCTCTTGGTGCTGGGCATCGTCAGCTGCTACGGCGGCGGTTTCTCCTGCATGCCGGCCTATCTCGCCGACCTCTTCGGCGTCCGCCAGCTCTCTTCCATCCACGGCAGCATCCTGACGGCCTGGGGGCTCGCCGGTATCGCTGGCCCCGTCCTCTTGGCGTTCATGAAAGAGGAAACGGGCGGCTACACCGCGACCCTCTTCCTCTTCGCCGCCCTCCTCACGCTCGCCTTCTTCATCGCCCTCTTGCTCCGCGGCACGAAAAAGCCGGCCGGAAATTTGGAGGCGGAAGTATGCGATTAAGTTTTGCGGCTCATCTCGCTGCTGTCCGTTCTCCGTGCGACCGTTTACCGTGCGTGAGAACTTTGCTTATCACGAGATGTGACGAACGGTAAACGGATAACGGAAGACAGTTGGGCAACAAAAAACACCGTGCCATCACAGCACGGTGTTTTTCTTTTGATTTAAGCGACGGAGAACGCGAGTTTCCCGTCCTTTTCGTCTACGCGAAGCGTCTTTCCTTCTTTGAGTTCTCCTTTGAGAAGCAGCTCCGAAATTTCATCCTCGATGGTTCTCTGGATCGTCCGTTTGAGCGGGCGGGCGCCGAAGGCGAGGTCGCTGCCTTCGCGGATAAGATATTCTTCGGCCGCTTCCGTCACATCCAGTTTCACTTCAAAATGATCCAGTTTCTTTTGAACCGCTGCCAAGAGGAGACGCGCGATGGCTTTGAGATTGTCCGGCGTGAGCGGGCGGAAGACGACGATTTCGTCGATCCGGTTGATGAATTCCGGACGGAAGGCGCGTTTCACGTCTTCCATGATGATGTCCTTCGTCTGCTCGAAATCCGGCTGCTCTTTTGGCTCGCCGGTTTGGAAACCGAGTTTCTTCATCTGGTCTTTCAGATGCGCGGAACCCAGATTGCTCGTCATGATGATGACGCAGTTCGTGAAATCGACGGTGCGGCCCTGCCCGTCCGTCAGACGCCCGTCATCCAGGACCTGCAGGAGCAGATTGAAGAAATCGGCGTGCGCTTTCTCGACTTCGTCAAACAGAATGACGCTGTAGGGATTGCGGCGGACTTGGTCGGTCAGCTGGCCGCCTTCTTCGTAGCCGACGTATCCGGGAGGCGCGCCGACAAGGCGGGACACTTCGTGTTTCTCCATAAATTCGGACATATCGAAGCGAATGAGATTTTTCTCGCTACCGAAAAGCGACTCGGCAAGGGCTTTGGCGAGCTCGGTCTTGCCGACGCCGGTCGTGCCGAGGAAGAGGAAGGATCCGATCGGGCGATGCGGGTCTTTCATGCCGGCCCGGGCGCGGCGAATGGCTTTCGCGACGGCGGTGACGGCTTCTTCCTGGCCGATGACGCGGCGATGAAGCTCTTCTTCGAGACGGAGCAAGCGCTCGGCGTCGCTCTCTTTGAGATTGGCGAGCGGCACGCCCGTCCATTTGCTCACGACTTCGGCGACGTCTTCGGGCGTGACGACGAGATGATCGGGGTCGGCGCCCTTCCATTCTTTGCGCAAATCTTCCATGTCGGCGGTGAGTTTCCGCGCTTCGTCGCGCAGCGTCGCCGCACGTTCGAAATTCTGCGAGGAAACGGCTTCTTCTTTTTCTTTCAGCACGGCGGCCAGTTCCCGCTCCTTGGCGCGGAGACCTTCCGGCGTCGATCCGGCTTCCATGCGAAGTTTCGCCGCCGCTTCATCGATGACGTCTATCGCTTTGTCCGGCAGGAAACGGTCGGTGATGTAGCGATGCGAAAGTTCGACAGCAGCCGCGATGGCTTCGTCCGTGATTTTCGCCTTATGAAACGCTTCGTAGCGGTCGCGCAGACCGTTTAGAATTTCTATAGTCTCAGACGGCGTCGGTTCGCCGACTTTGACGGGCTGGAAACGGCGCTCAAGCGCTGCGTCTTTTTCGATGTATTTCTTATATTCTTTGAGCGTCGTCGCGCCGATGCAGCGGAGTTCGCCGCGAGCGAGCGCCGGTTTCATGATATTCGCCGCGTCCATGGAGCCTTCGGTCGCGCCGGCGCCGACGAGGGTGTGGATTTCATCGACGAAGAGAATCCAATCCGGGTGTTTCTTCACTTCGTCGATGACTTTTTTCAGCCGTTCCTCAAATTGCCCGCGATACTGCGTACCGGCGACGACGGATGACATATTGAGGGAAATGATGTGAGAATTTTTCAGCACTTCCGGGACGTCCCCGTCCACGATGCGCTGCGCGAGCCCTTCGGCAATCGCCGTCTTCCCGACGCCCGGCTCCCCGATGAGGACCGGATTGTTCTTGCTGCGCCGCGAGAGAATCTGAATCACGCGGCTGATTTCGCCCGCGCGGCCGATGACGGGATCGATTTTTCCTTGCCGCGCGCGTTCATTGAGATCTACCGCAAATTCGGACAGCTCGCCCATATTTTCGCCGCCCTGCCCCTGCGGTTTCCCTTCGCCGGAGAGAACGCCCGCAAAAGCGCGCTGCAGATTGGACTGCGTCACGCCGAAATGTTGCAGAATGCGGAGCGCCGTGCCGCCCTCGCGGATGAGCGCCAAGAGCAAATGCTCGGTGCCGACGTAGCGGTTTCCGAGCTCATTTGCCTCCTCGACCGCCATCTGCAGGACACGTTTCGCCCGCGGCGACGCATAGACGCTCGCCGTGTCGAAAAACGGCTGCTGCGCCGCGCTCGCCAAAATTTGTTCAATCGCTTCTTCCGAAATGCCCAGCGCCGACAAGACCTGCCCGCCGCCGGATTCTTTTTCGTGCGCAATGCCGAGCAGCAAATGCTCCGTCCCCACAGCCTCATGCCCCAAACGAGCCGCCGCCGTCTGCGCAAATTTCCAAGCGTTCTTCACGCTCTCCGTATATCTTTCTTCCATAATGATTCAACCCCTTCCTATTTGAAGAAATATTTGATGTGATTGACTTTTTTGCACATAGAGCTTAAGCCGTCAGACAGCAGACGATCAGACGTCAGATTTTAGTGGTGTGCGCAATACGCACCTTTTCGGATTCGCGTCCCATTATCAGGCGCTTCGCGCCACTGGCGACCATCCACTGGAAGTTCGCCTCCAGAAGAGGGTTTAGCTGTAGCGGCCTTCGGCCGCATTTTAATAATCATCACCAAAGGCGATACCTGCACTGCTCACTGCTCACTACTCACTGCTAACTTTCTTACGTCTGAAGTCTCGATCTCTATGAAAAGACAAATGTCAAATGCACATCAAGCTTCTTTACTTTTTATCTCATCCCGCAGCTTTGCCGCTTCTTCGTAGCGCTCCGCCGCGACGAGATCCGAAAGTTTGCTTTTCATTTCCGCCAGCTCCTGCGCAGCACGTGTGGACTCCGGATTTTTCGGCTCCGTTTTTTCGGCGGGCGCCGCACCCGTTTCCTCTTTTTCAAAAAACGGCTGCAGCCCTTCCCGAAGATTTTGATAATTCACCGGAGACTCATCGGAAAGCGTCCGAAGGCCGCCGAAAGGAATCGACGCGATGCCCGCGAATGGCTCCCGCCACAGCCGCTCCATCATGCGATTCATCTCGCCCAAAGCGCCGAAAGCGTCGGCGTTTCCGAAATTTCCTATATTCCCAAACCCGGCAAAGACGCCATCTTGCAGCAAATTTTCCTTCTTCGCGCAATCGGCGCAAAGATGCCGTTCGCTGCTGTTTCCGTTCACCGACTGCCGATAAAAGACAGTCGCATTGTTTTTATGACAAGCTTCACAAAGCATTTATTTCCCCTCCCTCAAAATTTGCAAAACCCGGGAAAACGCCGCATTCACGAGCTGTTCCCGGTTCTCCGTCGGCACGGCCGCCACCATGATTTGCATCACATTTCGGAGCAGCAGACACTCGCGCATCGTCACCATACCGGAGGCCAGAAGTTTTTGACAATATGCATCCACACGCGGATCGACTCGCGGCGACGCCTCGGAGGGCACCCCCGGCGCCGGCGCCGCCGCGCGAGGAGACGGATTTTTCACGGACGCCTTTTCTTCCTCGGTCTGCTGATTTTGCTCTATGACCGCGATCCGAATGAAACCATTGGTCCCGCGCCGCGACTCGACGTAGAACCCTTCGCGCGGTGTGAAACGGGTATTCACGACGTATGTCACTTGCGACGGCGCACATTCCAATTTTTCCGCCACATCTTTTCGACGAATCACGATTACTCTCTCGCCCCGTTGCTGCAATTCATTCAAAATAAATTGCTCAATCCGATCCGAAAGCCCATTCGTAGAAATGACTCTAAACATGACTCCCACCTGTTCCCTTCCTGAAATTCATCTTTGTTTTCATAGTCCTCACCTCTTTGATATCGTCATTATACATCCATTAATCAAAAAGTCAATAGTAAAAATTATTTTTCTTTTGATTTTTTTGAAACAAATTTTTTGAGCGAGGAAACGATAAGATGGTGAAAGCCGGGAGCTTGGAGCTTGGAGTCCGGAGCGCGCGATTAACTTCGTCGCTTCATAGAGATCGAGACGTCAGATGATCAGACGTCAGACATCAGACTTGGCCGGTGGCGGCTCCGCCGCATTTTTAAATCGTCGCCGCCGGCGACACCTGCACTGCTCACTGCTAACTGCTCACTGCTAACTTTCTTGCGTCTGCCGCAAAAGCAAACGCACAGAAAGCTGCGCCCCTCATCTCTCATCTCTCATCTCTCATCTCTATCCGCAGAAAATTTTCGAGCACAATCGCCGCCAGAAGGAAAACACAAAAAAGCTCCGCCCCTCATCTCTCAAAAAAAAGACCGACTCCTCATAAGAGAAATCGGTCTCGCTGCCAAACATAAATTTTTAATACGGAATGAAATCGGAGAAGATGGGCGTCTTGGCGATGAGCGCGCGAAGCGTTTCTTCGGATGTCGTTTCCTTTTCGGAATCCGCGTCTTTCTTTTCATCCTTCGCGGACGAATCATCGTTTCCTTTTTCCTTCTCCGCAGATTTTTCGTCGTTTTTCTTTTGATTTTTGGCTTGGTCCTTCTTCTTCGAATCGCCCTCGCCGGCCTCTTCGTCTTTTTCTTCCGCCGCTGCCGTCTTGAGTTCCAGCGTGGACTTGGCGTTTTCCTTCGCACGTTTCGCAAGCTCGGCGTCACGATCCGCGGGCCGCATGACTTTGAATGTGAATTGGCAATCGCCGTAGATGACGTATTCGGTGTCGACAGAAGACTTGGCCGACGTATCCGGATCTTCGTCCTCTTCTTCTTGCCCGGACGGTCCCTTGATATATTCCGGTTTCTTCGGTTTCTCCTGATTCTGAATCTTCACATCGCCCTCGCCCTCTTCCTCATTGGAAATGGTGCTGACTTCCGGATCCAAAATTTCCACGACAATCTGATTGTTCCGATCTTCCTTTTGCAGTTTCCCGTGCAAGTCTTTGAAATTTTTATACGTACGGAGTCGCTCGATGATTTCGCTCGTCAGATTGTATTTCTGGCGACGGATGAGATACGGGAGCGGGACGATGCCGCCGCCGCGCACTTCGAGAATCATATCGCCGAACGCCTGATTTTCCGGCACTTTGAAAACGATGGGCTTCACTTCTTTTTCACCGCGATAGGGCTGAATCCGCACACGAATGAAAATATCGTCTCCCGGAGACACAATCATCGGCGTCGCCGTCGCGTCCACAATCTGCGCGGTCTTTCTCTCGCGCGTCACGTCCATATCGACTTTGATCTGGCGAAGCGGATACGCATCGAAACGATTCTGCTCCAAAATTTTCACGACATTGTAAATTTCATCCACGCTGCGCTCGGCAACGTCATTTCTTGACCAATACATATTTTTCCGCGTGAAAGTCGGCTGCTTGGGATCGATCGGGTAGAGCGTATACGTCAGGGAAACGGTGCCCTCGCCCCGTCTGTCGATGAGACGGCTGACGGCGCTGTAGACGGTCGTCGCCGAAAGGGACGGCAAAAGCGCTTCTTCCGGCACCATGCGCACGTCCAATTTCTTTTGCGCGCCGTTATCCGTATCATTCGCCTGGACATGGAGCGCCGTGAAATTCGGAAGCTCGCCGGAAATCCCGGCAATGGCCGCGCCGCGATCCTGATCGACGACGCCGATGTCCGCCCCGATGGATCCGAGCTTAAAAGGAATCTGATGTGACGGCACAACGGTGAAAATATAAGAGTTTCCCATGAAATAGGATGTCTTGCCGCGGCTCATGAAAGGATGACCAAACGCCACCATCCGGTTTCCGTCAATGTACGTCACGGTCCCGATGGCGCCCAGTTTCAAATCGCCGGTAACAAAAGACGCTGCCACCGCGCCGCCTTCTTCGAGCGGAATCGGCGTGTCGTCCCCATTCGTCACGGCCGACGCGTAAGGAACCATATTGAATTCTTCCATTTTCTTGGACAAATATTCCATGGCTTCATCAGAATAACCGGCGGCCATGAGCGGCGTCGCAAGCGGCATCAAATCGGACGACGGGCGCGGCATGAAACCGGACGCATCTTTGTCGTCCATCGTCCACACTTTCACCATGTCTTCAATCGGCGTCACCATACCAATCCGCCCATCCGAATTGGGGAAACCGTAGCCAATGGCGCCCAACAATTTTCCGTCGATATAGACGGGGCTGCCGCTCATGCCCTGCGCAATGCCGCGCGTCTGATCGATGACGGGGCCGGACACTTTGACGAGAACCAAATCGCCGCCGTTCGCGCCTTTATTCTTGAGGACGCCCAGCACGTCTACGTCAAATGTCGTGATGTCCCGACCGTGCACGACGGTCTTCGCATACCCATGCATCCCCTCGCGCACTTCGGAGAGCGGCATAAATTCCGTCGCCCAAGCCGGCATCGCTCCCGCGCAGCAAACCGCTAGCGCCAGCGCCAATTTCTTATACATCTTACGTTTCATATTTTTTCCTTTCCGACTATTTCGCCGCAAGCTTTGCAAGTTTTTTTATAAAAATCGTCACCGCAAGGTGACACCTCTAAAATCTGACGTCTGATGTCTGACCGTCTGACGTCTCGAGCACCATGTACACCAAGCCTTTTCAAGCCTTTTCAAGCCTTTTCAAGCCTTTTCAAGCTTTCGCCCCATAAGGACGCCCGGTAAACGGATAACGGTTACACGAATAACCGCCGTCACTCATCAATTTGATAAATTGTCAGCGCATTCCGCCGCGTCTGCGCGATGACCTCTTCGACCGAAATTTCTTTCAGCCTCGCGATTTCCTCCGCCACATAGCGCACCTTTGACGAATCGTTTCTCCGTCCGCGGAACGGCGGCGGCGTCAGATACGGACTGTCCGTTTCCACCAGCATCTTTTCGAGCGGCAACTTTTGCGCGATTTCTTTCAATTTCGTGCTCTTCGGAAACACGACGGGGCCGGCAAAGGAAATATAAAATCCCATCCCGATCAGCTCTTCCGCCATTTCGAGACTGCCGCTGTAGCAATGCAAAATCCCGCGGAGCTTCTCGTCCTTGTGCGCCCGCAGAATGTCCATCATGTCTCCGTGCGCGTCGCGGTCATGAATGATAATCGGCAAATCCAGCTCTTTCGCCAGCTCAATTTGCCGCGCGAACCATTTCTTCTGCACGTCGACTTCACTGTAGAGATAGTAGTAATCGAGCCCGATTTCCCCGATGGCGACGACTTTCTCATTCTCTTTCGCCAATTTTCGGATTGCGGAAAATTCTTCCTCCGTCGCGTCCTTTGTCAACTGCGGATGAATCCCGACCGCCGCGTAAATTGGAGAATATTGCCGCGCCAAAGAGAGCGCCGCCTCACTCGTCGCCAGATCTTCCGCCGGGCAAACGACGTAATCGCACACGTCAAAAACGCCCGCCAGCATCGTCTCCCGATCATTGTCAAACGCTTTGTCATACAAATGCGCATGCGTATCAAAGAGTTTCATTTTCCTTTTTTCGCCGCTTTCTTCAAAGCTTTCTCCGCCTTGGCTTCCTTTTCCTCGTCCGTCTCATAGCGCGGGAAAAGCGGTTCGCCCTTTGCAATCGTCGTCCCATCGACCAGGCCGCCCCACTTCGCATCGGAAAGCCGCGCCACCGAGAAATGGTCCTGGCCGAGCTGCGCCCACATAGTCTCCGCCGCGATAGGAATCACGGGCGAGACAAGAAGCGCCGTGATGCGAAGCCCCTCGCAGAGATGATACAGCACCGCATCGAGCGCCGGTGCTTTCGTTTCCTCTTTCGCCAGCACCCATGGCGCCGTCACGTCAAT
>CAVEYT010000009.1:9585-17962 GCA_963619995.1 Acutalibacteraceae bacterium
CGGATGTACGTCCACACCGCCCGAAGCGCATCATTGATTTTCCACGCCTGCATATTCGCACGAAACGCCTGAACCGCTTCCGCCGCGCCTTGCTCGACAGCCGCCGACGCTTCCGCGACCGCTTCATCCGCCAAGGCATCTCCGCGACGCACGACACCGCCACGATATTTTTCCGCCATCGACAGCGTGCGGTACAGCAAATTTCCCAAATCATTCGCCAAATCCGAATTGATGCGCGCGATGAGGCGATCCCGGCTGAAATTTCCATCCTGCCCCAGCTGAATGTCATTCAAAAGATAATAACGAATCGCATCCGAGCCAAATTCCTGCAAGAGTGGAATCGGATCCACGACATTTCCCTTCGATTTCGACATCTTCTCGCCGTCCACGATGAGCCAGCCGTGGCCGTACACCATCTTCGGAAGCTCGATTCCCAGACTCATCAGCATGATCGGCCAGATAATCGTATGGAAACGCACGATTTCCTTTCCAACCAAATGCACATCCGCCGGCCAAAACTTCGCGAATTTTTCCGGGTCCGATTCAATCCCCGCCGCCGTCAGATAATTCACCAGCGCGTCGAACCACACGTACACCACATGCTTCGGATCGAAAGGCACCGGAATACCCCACGAAAAACTCGTGCGCGACACGCAAAGATCCTCCAATCCGCTCTTCACGAACTGAATCATTTCATTTCTACGCGACTCCGGCTGAATGAAATCCGGATTCTCCTCAATATATTGAAGCCAACGGTCCGCATAATTCGACATTTTGAAGAAATACGCTTCCTCGCTGACGCGCGTGAGCGGCCGCCCGCAATCCGGACACACATGCCCCTCCTCCAATTTATTTTCCGGCCAAAACGATTCGCACGGGACGCAATACCAGCCCTCGTACATCCCTTTGTAAATATCGCCCTTGTCATACGCCCGCTGAAACAGCTTCTGCACCACGATGCGATGCCGCTCCTCCGTCGTGCGGATGAAATCATCGTTGGAAATATTCAGCTCGCGCCACAATTCCTGAAACATCCCGACGATTTGATTCGTATATTCGATCGGCGTCACACCCGCTTCTTTTGCCTTCTCCTCAATTTTTTGTCCATGCTCGTCCGAGCCCGTCAAAAAAAAGACTTCGTCCCCGTCCAAACGATGGAAACGCGCCTGGCTGTCGGCAATCGTCGTGCAATACGTATGCCCGATATGCAATTTCGCGCTCGGATAATAAATCGGCGTCGTAATATAAAATTTCTTTGTCTCTGCCATAAAAACCTCCGCCCTTCTGATCTACAGAATAATTTGTAAAGTATTATATCATATTATTTCCCTAAAAGACGGAAATTTAACGAAGATAAGACGCCTTCCGGACGCTCTCTTCATAAATCCCTTTCGCCCAAAGCAAATGCCTGCGGTCCGCTGAAATCCGTATTTCTTTACAGCGTCACGCGGAACGTAATCACGCCTTTTGCATAGGAAACTTCCAATTTCCCCTGCATGAGTTTCACCATGTCCGCTGCCATGGAAAGACCGATGCCGTAGCCCATTTTGTCGCTGCTGTGCGACGTGTCTTCACGATAGAAGCGCTCAAAGAAACGGGTGTAATCGACGCCTTCGCCGGCGGCGTAATCATTGGAAATTTCCAGGACGGCTTTGCCGTTCTTTTTCTTTGTCAGGCGGACGGACACCGCGCCTTTTTCGTCGCAATATTTGGCTGCGTTGTCGAGCAAAATATTGATGAGCTCCGTCAAAAATTTCGGCTCGGCTTTGACGTGCACGGCCGAAAGAATATCCGTTTCCAAACGTTTCCCGTCCGCTTCGATCAGCGAGCGGAAGCTGTCGGCACCGGCTGAGACGACTTGCGTCATGTCGACATCCGTCAGCACGACGTCTTTGGCCGACGTTTCTCCTACTTTCGCCAGCATGACGAGGTCATTGATGAGAAGCGTGAGACGGCGGACTTGGCGGAGAATATTTCCCGTCCATTCATTTTTTCCGTTGATGCATTCGAGGGCTTCGGCATTGGCGGAAATGATGGCGACCGGCGTCTTGAGTTCGTGGCCGGCATTCGTGATGAATCGTTTCTGATTTTCCGCATTGCGCACGAAGGGGCGAATGGCACGCTTCGAGAAAGCCGTCACCAAACAGGCAAAAAGAAGGACGCAGCCGAGTCCGAAGAAGATTTCATAGCGAAGCGCCGACCGCAGTGCTCGGAGGTCGCGCGTCCAATCCAAAATAACAATCAGGCTGCCTTCACCGGTCTGTGCGACGCGATATGCATAATGCGCTTTCCCCTTTTGAAAATTTCCTTCTTCCGTCCCGGATTGAAATGCAGCCAGCGCCGTCTCCAGCGCGCTTTTCGCATCGAAGGCGGAAATATGATTCACATTGATGACTTTCGGTGTGCCACTCTCATCCAAGAGCACGGAAAAGTAGCGCGTCTGGTAATAAAATTCCGGTGCGCTTTCGGCCCATTCATCATCAAAGAGCCACCCGCCGCCAATCGGTCTTCCCTTTTCGGGGAGAACGCCGTTGTTTTGGACGATGTGATCAAGCACAGCGTGCGTTTCCTGCACCAGCGTGAAATGCAGTATCCCGTGAATGACACCGACGGCGACCGCGACGATGAGAAATACGGCGGCGGTCGCGGCAGCGATAAATTTCCGGTGCAGCGAGCGAATCATGGCGTCCATCAGCGACCTCCCCGGAGCGTAAACGCACCGTCCTTTTCGCCGGAAAGCTCCGTCTTGGCGCCGATGGCGGTGAGTTTTTCGCGCAGAAAGGAAATGTACATCCAGACAATTTCCGAAGAAATCCCCGGCTCGTCATCCCAGACGCGGCGCAGAATTTCTTCCGTCGACAGTTCTTTTCCTTCGTTCATCATGAGAAAACGCATGAGTTTCGCCTCTTTGCTCCCGAGCCGCACGGTGCTTTCGGCGGCCAGTTCCGATTCTTCGAGATTGAGCGTGACGTCTCCGACGGAGAGTTCTTTCTGTGTAAATTCTCCCGCGCGGCGTGTGAGCGACCGAATGCGCGCCACCAGCTCTCCCATGGCAAACGGTTTCGTCAAATAATCGTCCGCGCCGGCATCGAGCCCCGTGATGCAATCCTCCGTTTCCGTCTTGGCTGTCAGCATCATGACGGGCGTGACGTCCCCGCTCTCGCGAATTTTTTTCAGCACGGAAATCCCGTCCGCTTTCGGCATCATGATGTCAAGCACGATGCAATCATAGCTCCCGCTCCGCGCCGCATCCCAAGCCGCTTCCCCGTCATACACGGGAATCGTCTCAAAGCCGAAATGCGAAAGCACCGCACACTCGGCATCCGAAAGCGCCTTCTCGTCCTCTGCCAGTAGTATTTTCATTTGTCATTCTCCCTTTTTGTCACAATCCGCCGTTGTCCGCTGTCCGTTAACCGTTTACCGTCTGTCACACCGCAAGATAGTTATTAGCTGCCAGCTACTAGCTGTTAGACAAAAGCGGTATCGCCTGCGGCGCATTTTTTAATAATCGCGCGAAGCGCTTCCGCTTAAAACTAACAGCTAAAAGCTAATAACTAGCAACTATCTCGCGCATGAGCACCAAAGTTGCTCACGCTCGGTTCACGGTCAACGGATAACGGCGCTCAGCGCTATGTCGCGGTAAAAGCCGAGCACCCCTTATTTCCCCTGAATCAAATTCCGTATCGTCTGCATCGACACATCGCACGACGCCAGCTCGTCTGCGCAACGTTTCAATTCGCGCCCGATGAGCTCCGCATTTTGAATCTCATGCTTGTATTTCATCTCGTGCTCCAGCGCCGCCCACGAATCCATCGCTATCGTCCGAATCTGTACCTCGGCAAAATAATGCCCGCGCACCGCGTCCTCCGGTACCGCCACATCCAAAATCATATGATAGCTGCGATACCCATTCGGCTTCACATGCCGCACATAATCTTTTTCCTTCACGAGTGAAACGCCCGGCAGCTTCAAAATTTTTTCCCGATTTTCATAAATTTCATCGATGAAACGGCACACGATACGAAACCCGACCGCATCCCGCACCTCCGAGACCGCTGCCTCTTCCGTGACGGGACATCCTTTGCGCGCCAGTTTTTCCGCCATGCTCTCATCCGTCTTCAAACGATGCGACATATGCTCAAAAATTTTTGTCTGCGCATTGAACGCTTCGATTCCCTCCGCCAACTGCTTTTCGACGGAAAGAAGTCCCGCGCGATATTTCCCATAGATATCCATTGCAATTCCTCTGCTATCGGAAACTATGTCTTTGACAGTTTCCGCCATTTCTTATACAATACTACCGTTCCGAGCATGGAAGGGTGTCCGAGCGGTTTAAGGAAGCGGTCTTGAAAACCGTCGACTCTTCGCGGGGTCCATGGGTTCGAATCCCATCCCTTCCGCCATAAAACAAGAGAAGGCTTAGTGCCTTCTTTTTTTGTACTCAAAAACCAAACAAATTCATCTGCTCTTCATCGGGCAGGCCTTTCAAAATGCCGAGGCTGTCCATCGTTTCCACGAGCGTCGTCGAGACTTTGGCGCGGCGTTTCAAATCTTCCTTCGATGTGAAGGGCGCTTCGGCGCGGGCTTCGGCGATGGATCGGGCGACCGTGTTGCCCAGCGCGGGGACGCAGTTGAAGGGCGGGAGGAGTTTCCCGTCCACGATCAAAAATTCCGTCGCGCTCGAATCGGTGAGACTGATCGGTAAAAATTCAAAACCGCGCAGATACATTTCCGCCGCGACTTCCGTGACGACGGCGTTTTTCTTGTCGACATCGGTGGGCGCCTCCGCCGTGGCCACGCGGGAGAGCTCGGCCTTTTGCGCAGCCAGCCCCGCCAAATTGACGGCCGCGTTGAATTTCCCTTCCGCGCGAATCGTGAAATAGGACGCGTAGAAGGCCAGCGGATGATTAATCTTAAACCACGCGATGCGGAACGCCATCATGACGTAGGCGACGGCGTGCGCGCGCGGGAAGAGATAGGAAATTTTCTTGCAAGAATCGATGAACCATCCCGGCACGTTGGCCTCGCGGATTTTTTCCTCATTGTGCGAATCGCCCTTTTCAAGGCCCTTCCCCTTTCGCACATTTTCCATCGTTTTGAAAGCCGTCAGCGCTTCGACGCCGTGCTCAATCAAATAGTTCATGACGTCGTCGCGCGTGGAAACGGCTTCTTCGAGCTTGACCGTACCGTTTTTAATCAAATCCTGCGCGTTTCCGACCCACACATTCGTCCCGTGAGAAAAGCCGGAAATGCGGACGAGCTCGGAGAAATTTTTCGGCTTGGTGTCTTCGAGCATTTTGCGGACGAAAAGCGTCCCGTACTCGGGAAGGCCGATGCTGCCGACCGTGTTTCCTTTATTTCCGATAATTTCGGCGAGCTTTTCCGGCGTGTAGCCCAAAGCGTCCGTGCCGCCAAAAATGGAAACGGTCGCCGGATCGTCAAACGGAATCTCATCCGGATTGATGCCGGTGAGCTGCTGCAACATATGAATGACTTTCGGATCGTCGTGCCCGAGAATGTCGAGCTTGAGCATGCGGCCGGAAATGGAATGGTAATCGAAATGCGTCGTGATCGTGCCGGGAATCCGGTTTCCGTCTTCGTCTTTTTCGTATTTTTTATCGGCGGAATATTGGAGCGGCGTGAAATTGTGGATGTCCATATCGCGCGGACAGACCATGATACCGGCGGGATGCTGCCCGGTATTCGTCTTCACGCCGATGACGCCGGCCGAAATTTTTTCCAAATAAATATCGTTGCAAGAAAGCCCCATGACTTCCGCATATTTTTTCGCGACGCCGTACGCATTTTTTTCTTGCAGTCCGGAAATGGTCCCGGCGCGGAAGACATTGTCGCGCCCAAAGAGTTCTTCCGTGTATTGGTGCGCGACGCTCTGGTCGTCGCCGGAGGAGAAATTGAGGTCGATATCCGGAATTTTATCGCCGTCAAAGCCGAGGAAGACGGCGAACGGGATATTGTGTCCGTTTTTGGACAGCGGCGCGCCGCACTCCGGGCATTTCCTGTCCGGCAAATCAAAACCGCCGCCGACGGAGCCGTCCGTGTAAAATTCCGTCCAGTGACAATGCGGACACACGTAATGCGGCGGAAGCGGATTGACTTCCGTGATGCCGGACATGGTCGCGACGAAAGACGAACCGACGGAGCCACGGGATCCGACAAGGTAGCCGCGGTCATTGGAGTGTTTTACCAATTTGTGCGCGATATAGTACAGGACGCCGTAGCCGTGCTTGATGATGGGCGTCAATTCCTGATGCAGGCGATCCTCTACAATCTTTGGCAGATTTTCGCCGTAAATTCTCCGCGCGTTCGCATAGCACATTTCCGTCAGCGCTTCATCGGCGCCGGCAATCTTCGGATTGTACGATTTCCATTCTTCCGAGAGCGGCTCGATCCATTCGCACATATCCGCGATTTTCCGCGTATTCGTCACGACGACTTCTTTGGCTTTTTCCGGCGGCAAATACGAAAATTCATCCAGCATTTCCTGCGTCGTCCGAATGTAAACGGCCGGATGCGATTCATTCTTCCCCGGTTTCATCCATTTGGCCAGCAAAATATCGCGATTGATTTGGTCTTCCTTGAAAAGAAAATGCGCATCGGACGTCGCGCAGCACGGAAGCCCGGCTTTGTCCGCGATCTCAATGATTTTTTTATTGAGTGCCTGCACATCTTCGACCGTATTCACTTTCACATATTTATCGTCTTCTATCAGAAACGCATTGTTTCCAATCGGCTGCACTTCGAGATAATCATAAAATTTCGCAAGCGCTACCAATTCCTCGTCCGATTTTTCAGCCAAAACGGCACGATAAAATTCGCCCATGACGCAAGCCGAGCCGTATAAAAGCCCGTCGTGCATCTCCTCGAGCAACGGCTTGGGAATGAGCGGCCGTTTCTTGTAATATTTCAGACAGGACAGCGTGACCAATCGATATAAATTGTGAAGCCCCGCCATATTTTTGGCCAGAATGATGATGTGGCTGTATTTTTGCCGGTCGGTGTCCGGATTCTCCGGGATGTTCTCAATCATGTACCCTTCCATCCCGTAGAGAATTTTTTGCTTATATTTTTGTGCGTATTCCTGCAATTTCGGGAAAATCTGAATGCCGCCGTGATCTGTGACCGCGATGGCCGGCGCGCCCCATTTCGCCGCCGTCTTGACCGCCGCTTCCGCATCCGTCAGCCCGTCCAGACTCATTTTCGTGTGCAAATGGAGCTCGACGCGCACCTCCTCGGCGTCGTCATCGTGAGAAATCGTCTTGGCCTCGCCCACTTCCATCCGGCTCACATTCAGCACGAGACGGCCGCTGTATTTATCCAAACGGACGTTGCCGCCCATTTTGACGCGCATTCCCTTTTTGAGATTTTGATCGAGCGCCGACGTATCGTCATTGGCTTCGACAAAACGTTTTCCCTGCATTCCGTTCGTTTCATCCGCGACGCGAAAAACGTACAGCCGTTTCCCGTCCCGCAATTCGCGCACGTCAAAGGAAACGAGATCCCCCTCGATGACGACATTGTCCGTCTCTTCTCGAATCTCGGCGATGTCCGTCGCTGCGCCTTTGATGTGCGCCCGTCCGATGAAAATGCCGTCCCATTCTTTGGATTGGGAAGAAACCGGCGGCGCGACAGTCTCCGGCAACACATCCGCAAGACGGGGAAGCGCCGACGTCACGCAAAAAGCCGAGATTTCTTCTTCCGGCTCGTCCGTCGGAAGCGGCATCTCGTCTCCGCCCATCTCCTCCGTCTCCGGCAGCGGCGGAAGATTGGCGGCGACCTCTTCGCCGGATACCATCTCCATTCCCACGGGCGGCCGCGCGTCATGCACTTTTTCCGTGACGTCTTCGCCATTAATAAAAATTTCTTCCGCAAAAGCCAGCTCGGCGCCCATGGACAAAAGCGCCTCCAGCGCCGCACCGCTGTCCGTCGCTTGGATGTACATCGCCCGGCTTTCCGTGTCGATTTCCATGAGCGTGATGGTGTGCGCTTGCGTGCGGCATTGCAATCGATATTTCGCCATATTGGTTCCTCAAAAAGTATATCGTGTGAAAATTTTAGAAAGCGCTGGTTAAATCGTTATCTTATTTTGCGACAAGCATAATGATGCAAGACAAGGAAAAGGGTGACGCAAATAGTGAGGCTATTTAAGGAGCCCTTTGACGCAGTATTGCATCATTATGCCGCAAAATAAGATTCTTCGATTTAATCAGCGGTTTCTTTACTGTTTCTTGTTGGAGCGATTTGTCTCCACCGGCGTTTCCGGCTTTTTAGAAACAGAATTCTCCGCCTTAGCCGAGTCAGACAAATTTGCTCCCGCCTTCGGCCCGTTGCCGACTTTGGCAGTCGCGCCATTTTTCCC
>CAVEYT010000010.1:0-17468 GCA_963619995.1 Acutalibacteraceae bacterium
AGCCTTCTTCTGGAAGAAGGTGCCCCGAAGGGGCGGATGATGGTTCCTCTATGTGAGAAAAAGGTTTTCCCGAAGGCCGCTGCCTATTTGTCTTCTTCTGCAAAAAAAGACTTCGTTGTATGGCCGAAAGGTGCAAACCGGAAATCTCTCCGCGTGATGGCACATAAAAAGAGCCGTGAAATCATTCACAGCCCCTCCCCTTTTCATTGTGCGATTTCATCCACTCCCACCGGCGAAATCGGTTCCAAACTTTCCTCTTTTTCCATATCCGATTCATAAATATGAAGAAGCGGATTTTCCTGGAAAAATTGCCGTGCGTAATCGATAAAGGTCTGCACGGGCGTCGAGACGGTCATCGCGTTTTTACAGATGAGATGGCTCGGACGATAAATAGGATTTCCTTTGGAATCGCGCAAAATTTCCCGATACACATGCGGCGCGCATTTCGTAATCAAGTCACCCGGAATCACGCAATGCCCCAGACCCGCATTCACAATCTCCACGCAAGTCAGGCAATCGTCGACGCCGAGCATAAAATGCGGCGGGTCTCCCACATTTTCCCGCCACCAACGCGTGCGCATTTCATCCAGCGACGAATCCGACCGATAGCGAATCGTCGGCTGCATCGCGAGCGTATTGTGATCGATTTTTCCAGCGGAGATAAGATACATCGGCGCATTGTCAAGCAGGATATCCATCTCGTCCCAATCCTGCTCCCCACGGACGATTGCCAGCTGGATATCCTCCTTCTTCACCATTTTCGTCAGGCGGTCGCTCGCGCCTTGCGTCAGAGAAATTTCAATATCCGTGTAACGGTCCGCAAAGCCTTTCAAAAGCGCCGGCATGTGCGACTGTGTGAAAGAACGACTCGCTCCGATACGCAGTACCCCGGACACCGTGCTGTTCTCGTGCATGACATAATTTTTCATGTCCTGGTACTGCTGGAGCTCTTTTTCCGCATACGAAAAGAGACGCATCCCCGCATCCGTGAAATGCACCCCTTTATTCGTCCGAATGAAGAGCGGCACGCCGATTTCCTTTTCCATCTGATCCAAACGATACGTCAGCGACGGCTGCGTCAAAAAAAGGCGCTTCGCCACTTTATTGATGCTGCGCTCCTCGCGAAGGTAAATCAAAATTTTCCAATCCGTATTGTTCATGATCCCCATTCCCCTTTATCGCCAATGACATCGTCATCTTCTATGCTTGAAATAAAATTTTTCTATATGATTATACCATAAAAATTTTTTATATGCAGAATTTTTTTATAACAAAACATCTCGCACGCGGGCATAAAGTTTTGGGGATTTCCCCAAAATCGTGGTATAATAAGTATTATTATTATGAAGTTTCTTATGGAGGTCCCTATGCATTCCCTCTGGCTGATTTTATCCTCGGTATTCTTCGGCGTTGCGGGCGTCTATTTCTTTTTGAAACCGGAAATGGCGATGGAAATGGCGGCGATCTACGCGGGCGTGGCGATTTTCATGAGCGGCGTCTCGCAGCTGATGCGCCATCTCACGGCGTCTGCTGAAAATCGTTCGCTCCTCCGGCTCGTCATGGCCATCGTCGACATTCTCTTCGGACTCTGGCTCCTCTCGTCGGGAAACTGGCGCTGGCTCATTCTTTTCATGCCGTATATGTTCGCGGCCTACATTCTGATGCGCGGCGGCATGCTCATTACATTTTATTTCCAAAACCGCGCGCACATCCCCTCGCCGCACATGTATCTCTTGGCGGCCATCGGCCAAATTCTCGTCGGCGGTGCGATGTTTATGATGCCGCTCTTCGCGATGAAACTTTTCATCTACGTCGCCGGCCTCGGTCTCCTCTGGTGCGGCTTCACCAATTTCACGGCTTGGAGGGAAAGCCAAGAAGAGGAATGAGGCTTTGGATGTGCTCGGCTTTTTCGGCAGACGCAAGGCAGTTATTAGCCGTTAGCTTTTAGCTATTAGATAAAAGCGGTATCGCTTCGCGATATTTTTTATTTGCGCCTGCGGCGCGTCGAGTCACCCAATGTTTTTTGCCGACAGTAACCATTCTCCCACTTAAAAAAATCTTATATACGGCGACTTTCGGCCGCATATAAAAAATCGTCGCCGCAGGCGACACCGCTTAAAACTAACAGCTAAAAGCTAAAAGCTAACAACTATCTTGCGCCTGGCGCCAAAACCCAAGCAGTAACAAAAAAACGCCCCGTTTCCCAAGATCACACTTGAGCAACGGGGCGTTTCACATTTCATCTTTCACATTTCACATTTCAATCTTCACATTCCAACTTCTTCCTCGCCAATTCATACACCGCATCGACGGAAATCGTTTCCATTTTTGTCGTTTCCTTTCCGGGATCCTCTGCGAGCAGCACATCCGCCGCCGGATTTCCGAGAGGACCGTTGCGATCAAAAGGCGTCGGGCCGAAAAGAGCAATCAGAGGGACGCCGACTGCGTTGGCGATGTGAAGCGGGCCGGTGTCGCCGGAAATGTGAAGTGCAGCCATCTCATCCAGCGCGCACAGCTCTAAAAGATTTGTCTTTCCGATTAGATTCACCGTGCGCGGAGAGGGCGACAAAGTTTTGATTTCCTCTCCCATTTCTTCTTCGCCGGGGCTGCCTGAAATGACGGAAAAAATTCCATCGCCCGCCAGCCGCTTGGCCAGCTCGCCCCAGTGCGCAAGCGGCCATTTTTTATGCTCGCCGCGCGTCCCGGGGACCAGCACGACGTAGCGCCCCTCGATCCCGTTTTCCGCCAAAAGCCGACGCACCGTTTCCGTTTCCTTTTCGTGCTCGCGTATCGGAAAGTGAATCTCACTCGTGTCACACCCCAAATACGTCGCCACATCCAGCAGCTGCTCAATGATGTGGCTTTTTTGATGCGGCCCTTTGATGGGCTCGGACGCCAGGAAACTTCCCTCGCGCGCGTCCCAATAGCCGATTCGCCGCTTCCCGCCGGAAAGCAACGAAACCAAGGCGCTCTTGGCAATCATTTGTAAATCAATCACCAAATCAAAATGACGGCTGTGCAAATCGCGGCGCAGTTCTCTCCAATACGAGAGCTGCCGAATCCGTTTCCGATCAATGAAATAGATCTCATCGACCCAAGGCGCGCCGGGAATGAGCGCGGCAAAGGCCGAGTGCACAGCCCAAGTAATGCGCGCCTTCGGGAAACGTTTTCGCAACGCGTAGAGCGTCGGAAGCGCGTGAATAACGTCGCCGAGCGAGCTCATTTTGATGATGAGAATGTTGTTATACTCCGTCATGGCTTAAAATCCCACGCTTCCTTGCAAATTCATACAGATGATCTTCGTCAAATAAATATCCACGGACGCCAGCCGCCTCCGCCGCCTCGATGTCGCGCGGGCTGTCCCCAATCAGAATACAATCTTCCTGCAAGAGCGCATATTTCTTCATGGCGTCCAAAATCATGCCGGGCTTTGGTTTCCGGCAATCGCAATCTTTATCATAGGCCGCGACCGCCGCGCCTTTCAAATGCGGGCAATAAAAAAATTCCGTAATTTGGCCGCCCGATTTGGCGAGTTCTTCATTCATAAAAAGGTGGAGCCGCCGCACATCTTCTTCCGAAAAATAGCCGCGCGCGACGCCGCTTTGATTCGTGACGACGAAAAGAAGGAAATTTTTTTCACAAAGTGCCGCGACCAGCTCTTTTGCGCCCGGTATCCATTCCAAATCTTCCGTACGGTGCAAATAGCCGACATCGCGATTCAGCACGCCGTCTCTGTCAAAGAAAACCGCTCGCATCCCCATCAGGCGTCCCATTCCGTTTCATCAATCACTTCACAAATAGCGTGCGCCGCCAGAATATGCATTTCCTGTATCCGCGCCGTCGAGTCGGAAGGCACAATGAGAGCCGCATCGCAAAGGAGCGCCGCTTTCCCGCCGTCTTTTCCCAGCGACGCGATGACGGTCATCTGTTTTTGCTTCGCGACATGGGCCGCCCGCAGCACATTTTCGCTGTTTCCGCTTGTCGTGATGCACCAAAGGACATCGCCCGCTTCGCCCAGCCCTTCGACTTGCCGGGAAAACACATCATCATAGCTGTAATCGTTTCCGACCGACGTCAGAATCGACGTGTCCGTCGTGAGCGCGATAGCCGGCAGACTCCGCCGCTCCCGATGAAACCTGCCGACAAGCTCGGCTGCGATATGCTGCGCGTCTGCCGCACTGCCGCCGTTTCCGCAAAGTAAAATTTTGTGCCCTTTTTGCAGCGCCTCGACGCAAATCTCCGCCATCTCCGCAATTTTCGGAATCAGTGTTTCCGTCTTGGCTAAAACGCTCCGATGCGCGATAAAGCAATCGGCGATTCGATCCGCATTCATTTCTTTTTCTCCTTCCCCGTTTCTTCGTCATCTCGGAAAAAATCCGCATCGTTGTCCCACTTGGTCTCCGGTAAATACATCGGTTGGCTCCAATCCACGCCCGTCTTCTCTTCCGAGACGCTCTCCCTGAGCGATTCCAATTCCGCCAAAAATGCATCGATATCCTTAAATTCGCGATACACGGCCGCGAATCGCACATACGCCACGTGATTTAATTTTTTCAACTCATTCATGACGATCATGCCGATTTCCGCCGTCGATACTTCATGTGGATATTGCGTACAAATCCGTCTTTCGACAGTGTCCATGGTTTGATCGATTTCCGCCGCGCCGATATCCAGTTTCTCACAAGCCAATACGATGCCCTTCCGTATCTTTTCCGGTTTGAAACTCTCGCTCACCCCATTCTTTTTGATAACGCGAATCCGCGGTTTCTCCACATATTCAAATGTCGTGAAACGATACAGACAGACCATACATTGCCGGCGACGCCGAATCATTTCCCCATTTTTGTAATCGCGAGAATCCAGCACTTTCGTGTAAGGACTCAGGCATGCAGGACACTTCATGATACGCCTCCCATAAAAAAGAACCGCACTGCCCTATGCATGCGGTTCTCTCTTTCGAAAGCTTCCCACCCGACGACGAGCGGTCTCGTTTTCACGAGGACAGTGCTACTCGATTCTATTTCTTATTTTTTCAAAAAATCCGGTACTGTCAGCCCCGGAGTCGTCGTGCTGACGCTGCGGGTGCCGAGCTGCGGTCCGATTTTTTTCTTTTCTTCGAAACCGGTCGCAATGACGGTGATTTTTACACTGTCCTGATACATCGGATCGACGGACGTGCCCCAAATGATATTCGCATCGGGATCGGCCGCTTCCGTGATAATCTGCGACGCTTCATTGATTTCAAACAGTCCCAAATCTTCGCCGCCGGCGATGCTGATGATGATGCCTTTCGCCCCGTCGATGGACCGTTCCAGAAGCGGAGAGGAAATCGCCATCTTCGCCGCATCCACCGCACGGTTTTCGCCGTTGGCAATCCCGATTCCCATCAAAGCTTCCCCTTGATCGCTCATAATGGTGCGCACATCGGCGAAATCCAAATTGATGACGCCGGGGACGGTAATCAAATCGGAAATCCCTTGAATCCCCTGACGCAGAATATCATCAGCCGCGCGGAACGCATCTTTCAGCGACGTCCCTTTGTCCATTGTCTGAAGCAATTTATCATTCGGGACGATGAGAAGCGTATCGACATTCTCTTTAAGCTTGGCGATACCGCTCTCCGCATTGCGCGCGCGCACTTTTCCTTCAAAAGCAAACGGTTTCGTGACGACACCGACCGTCAAAGCGCCCATTTCCTTCGCGCATTTTGCGACGACGGGGGCTGCGCCCGTACCGGTGCCGCCGCCCATACCGGCCGTAACGAAGACCATATCTGCGCCCGAAAGCGCTTTCATGATATCATCCTTCGATTCCTCTGCCGCCTGTTCGCCGATTTCCGGTTTTGCCCCGGCGCCCAGCCCTCTCGTCAGCTTCTCGCCGATCTGAATCCGGTTCTCCGTCGCGGCATTGTCCAGAATCTGCGCCTCTGTATTCACTGCGACAAAATCAACGCCTTGCACCTGGGCCTCAATCATACGCCCGACCGCATTGTTTCCGCCGCCACCTACACCGATGACCATAATCTTTGCAGTTTCCATCTGTCATGTCCTCCTTTGGCCATTTATATCCGAAATACTTCTTCCTTGATTTTTTCTACATATATTACGAATTATACAATATTTTTTTGAAATTATCCATATGTTTTGGATAACAAAAATAAATTTTCAGCTCTTCATCTTGATGTAGGGCGCTGTCAGGCCGGCATCGATATATTCCACGACAAGGCCGCGTGCCTTCACGTCTCCCACGATTCGCTCCGCCAGCTTGGCTCTCTCGGCGATATTCTCTCCGTCTCCCAGCCTGACCGCGGTCCCGTCTCGCGTGTAGGCGACAAAATTATCTTCGTTTCCCATATTCAGCTCCGAAAATAAATCCGCGCCGACCGGACTGAGGCCATTCAAGAAACCCAAAGCAATCTTGACAGCGCCTTTTTCCACACGATCGCCCAGAAGCAAATTGTTCAGCTTCAATCCGGTGATGATGGGCAAATCCACGCCGCGGATGGATTCCGCCGTCTGCACGACGACCCCCTCGCTGTCCAGAAACGCAAATCCCATTTCCTCTTGCGCGATGGCAATAGGTTTTCTTTCGGAAACGGAAATTCGAATTGCGAAAAAGCTTCGATCGATCTGCACGGATTTGATTCGCACGTCTCGCTGCAGTTTTTCTTGCATCTCCGACGCGGAGAGCTGCAGGATATTGATCGGTTCGGCAATCCCGCAATCGAAATAAATATCCTCGCGCGTGACTTTTTCATTTCCGGAAATCTGGATGCTTCCGAAAGGAACGGGCGCAAACAGGAAAATGCCGAAAATGACAGCCAACGCGCCCAGCGTCATGCAGATGTAATTCCGAACAGGATGCGGCTCGCTCCGTCTGCGGATGGGTCTCTTTTTTCGGCGTCGCTTCTTTGGCTCTTCGGTCTGTTCCTCCGCGGTCGGTCTTCGATCTTGCTCCGCATTCGGCTCGTGGATTTTTTCCCGAAATTCGTCGAAACTGTTGAAATCCGACATCAGCCCTTCCCCACGCCGGCGCCTTGCAAAATGATTTCACAAAGACGCGGAAAATCCATCCCGGCCGCCGCCGCCGCTTTCGGCACGAGGCTCGTCTCCGTCATGCCGGGAATGGAATTGGCTTCCAAAAGATACGGGACGCCCGCCGCATCCGTCCGGAAATCGAAACGAACGACGCCCGCACATTCCGCCGCCCGATAGCCACGAACCGCCATGGCGGACATTTCGCCCGCGAGCGTTTCCGGAATCAGCGCCGGCACGATGTACTCCGTCGCGCCCTTCGTGTATTTCGAGAAATAATCGTACATCCCCGAATGCGGACGAATTTCAATGACGGGAAGCGCTTTCTCTTCCAAAACGGATACGGTAAATTCCCGCCCGTCCAAATATTTTTCCGACAAGATGCGCGATTCGACGGAAAACGCACGCGCGAGCGCCGTTTCCAATTCCGCGAAATCTTTGACAATCTCAATTCCAATCGTCGATCCCTCGCACGCCGGTTTCAAAACGACCGGACCGGTGAAATGTTTCCGAATCTCGGCCGCGACCTCGTCAATTCCCTGTGATAATTTGTACGGACGCGAATCCGCCATGCGAATGCCCTCCGAGCGGAAGACGTGGCAGCTCATAATCTTATCCATCGTGACGGCGCTCGATGTGACGCCGCTTCCCGTGTACGGAATCCCCGCAAGCTCCAGCGCGCCCTGAATCGTCCCGTCTTCTCCAAGCCGTCCGTGCAGCGCGACAAAAGCGACTTTCGCCCCCATCTCCCGCAAGGTTTCAATGACATGCGGCGGGTCGTATTCCACCGTCTCCGCCCGATAGCCCAGACTTTGCAGCGCTTTGCAAATCGCGCGCCCCGTATTTCGGGAAACCTCCGCCTCGCTGGACGGACCGCCCATGATGACCGCGATCAAATCATTCTTTTCCGGCATGGCTCGTCTCCCTCTCTTCCAATAAAGAAAGCAGTTTCCCGCCCGTATGGGTAATGCTTCCCGCACCCATTGTCAAAATCAAATCACCCGGCCGAGCGCTCTCCGCCAATATTTTCGGCAAATCTTGATAATCGGATACGTAATGAATTTCTTTTTCCGGCAGGCGACGCCCGACCAATGTCGGCAAGAGCGCCCCGTCAATTCCGGGAATCGGCTCCTCGCTCGCCGCATAAATATCCGTAAAGTACAGCACGTCCGCGTCATCAAAAGCTTCCGCAAATTCATCCTGCAAAAGCTGCGTCCTCGTGTAGCGATGCGGCTGAAACGCGCAGACCACGCGATGTCCGCCGATTTCTTTCGCAGCTCGGAGCGTCGCTTTGATTTCCGTCGGATGGTGCGCATAATCGTCGACCACCCAGATATCCTCCGCGTACCCCTTCGTCTCAAAACGCCGCTTGACGCCGACAAATTCCGAAAGTGATTTCACAATCGTATCGAAAGAAATCCCGCAAAAAAGTCCCGTCACCACAGCCGCCAGGGCATCGCGCACATTGTGCGTCCCCGGAATGCGAAGACGAATCGTTCCCAGAATTTTTCCGCCATGTGCCACATCAAAAAGCATCCAATGTTTCTCGTAGCGTTTATTGACCGCTTGATAATCACAGCCGTCCTTCATCCCGTATGTGATGATATTTCCCGTCACATTCGGCAAAATGTCGCACACGCCCTCGCTGTCCGTGCACAAAATTTTCGCTCCGGCCTTTCCGTCCGTGTGCGAGAGAAAGTCCAGAAACGCTTTTTTGATATTCTCCACCGAGCCGTAATGGTCCAGATGATCATTTTCGATATTCGTCACGACGGCAATATGATTTTGAAATTTCAAAAACGAGCCGTCGCTCTCATCCGCCTCCGCAATGACGTAATCGCCGTGCCCGAGGCAAGAATTTCCCTTTAAATAGTCAGCTGCGGCGCCCAGCACGATCGTCGGATCTGTCCCGGCATCCTTGAAAATACGCCCGAGCATCCCCGACGTCGTCGATTTCCCGTGCGCCCCCGCGACGGCAATCCCCTTGCCCCACAAAAACATCGCCGCCAAGACATCTGAACGATGAAAAACGGGGATTCCTTTTTTCCGCGCCTCGCAAAGTTCCGGATTGTCATCGGAAATCGCAGTGGAAACAACGACCACATCCGCACCTGCCACATGCGCCGCATCATGGCCGACAAAAATATCCGCGCCTTGGTTTCTGAGTACAGACAGATACGTCGAATCATTCTGATCGGAGCCGGAAACAGGCATTCCCTTTTGAATTAAAATTTCGGCCAACGCGCGCATACCCATGCCGCCGATACCCACAAAGTGAATTTTTTTATACGATGAAAGATTCATGATACTCCTCCGTCCCGCGCCAAAGCGAGCGCCATGCGTGCGATTTCTTCTCCCGCTTGCGGTTTTCCGAGACAAAGCGCCGCCTCGGCCATCGCCTGCAAGGTATCTCTGTCGTTTTGCAATTTCTCAATCAATTGAATCAATTTTTCGTCCGTCAATTCTTTGTCCGCAATCATCTCCGCCGCCCCGCGCGCTGCGAAAGCCCGGGCATTGTACGTTTGATGATCTTCCGCCGCATACGGAAACGGAATCAAAACGGACGGCAAGCCTCTCGCCGCGAGCTCCGCCAGCCCGACGGCCCCGGCGCGGTAAATGACCAAATCGGCCGCCGCGAGCGCCGTCGGCATATCATGCTGATACGAGACGATGCGACTCGCCTTCCCCCACGCGCCCGTATCGGACACATCGCCGAGCGCTTCCTTTATTGTATCAAATCCATCCGTCCCCGTCACATGCCAGAGACAAAGTTTCTCCGCATCACGGAAATATCGATGCACGCCGAGCATCGCCGTATTGATGGAACGCGCGCCGCGACTCCCGCCCGCGATGAGCACCATGAAAGTATCGGAAGAAATCCCCAATTTTTCACGGCATTCCTCGCGCCGGGCCGTCAGCACGTCCCGTCGCACCGGATTTCCCGTATAAACACATTTTTCCGGATGCGGAAACCGATTTTTCGCTTCCTCATAGCCAAGCGCCACGCGGTCCACGACGCGAGATAAAATTTTATTCGTAATCCCCGGGATAACATTCTGCTCCTGAATCATCGTCGGAATGTGTGAGAGTGCCGCCGCCATCAAAATGGGGCCGCAGACATAGCCGCCCGTCCCGATCACGACGTCAGGACGAAACGCACGCAAAATTTCCTTTGCCTTCCACATCCCGAGTGCCGCTTTGCCGAGCGATTTTACATTGGAAAGCGTCAATTTTCGCTGAATGCCGGCCGCCGGAAGCGACGCAAAACGAAATCCTTCCTCCGGGACGATACGCGATTCCATGCCCCGCGCCGTACCGACGAACAGAATCTCCGCGTCTTCGATGGCCAAAATTTCCCGCGCAATCGTCAGCGCCGGATAAATATGACCGCCGGTCCCGCCACCCGATACAATAATTCGCTTCATCCTCGCTCCTTATATGACTCCTCAAAGAGCCGATACCTGTTTCCGAAAATCCTCGCCGCGCTCGCCATAGGACTTGTAGCTGTCAAAGCTGGAACAAGCCGGCGACAAAAGGACAATCTCGCCGTTCTTCGCCAAGAAGGCCGCTTTTCGGACGGCGTCTTTCATGTCCTTTACGCGAATCACATCCAAAATCCCGACGCTCTTCGCCGCTTCTTCAAACCGCCCGGCCGCCGCGCCCATCAATACCAAATGTTTGGCATGGCTGCTGACAAAACGCATAAAATCTTCCAGCGGCGTCCCCTTGTCATACCCGCCGCAAATCAGCGTGACGGGCTGCTTAAAAGACGCGAGAGCTTTTTGCGCGGAATCCGTATTCGTCGCTTTGGAATCATCGTAATAGGAAACGCCGGCCACCTCCCGCACAAATTCAATGCGATGCGCGAGCGGCCGATACGCCGCAATCGCATCCCGAATTTTACCTGCAGAAACGCCGGCCAATATCGCCAAAAACGCCGCCGCCAGCACATTTTGCACATTGTGCCGACCCGGAATAGGAAGAAACGACTCTTCACAAAGTTCCGTCTTCTTGGCCCCCACACGAACCCAAAGCCGCCCGTCGGACAGAAACGCTCCGTCTCCCGTTTCTTCTTGCAACGAAAGCCAAGCCACCCGGCACGGCGCCGACGCGGCCAGCTTACGACAATACGAATCGTCCCGGTTCAGCAAAAGATAGGAATCCGGCATCATGTTTTCAAAAATTTTCGCTTTCGCCGCCACATAGGCGTCCATCGTGTGGTGACGCTCCAAGTGATCGGGTGTGATATTCAAAATGACAGCCGCCGCAGGGCGAAATGTTTCCGCCATTTCCAGCTGGAAACTGGAAATTTCCGCCGCGACAATCGAGTCTTTCGGCAGGCGAAAACAAGTTTCCGAAAGAGAACGACCGATATTTCCCGCCGCTTCCGTTTGGATCCCACCGGCTGCGAGCATATCGCGCAAAAGCGTCGTCGTCGTCGTTTTCCCATTCGTCCCCGTGATGGCGTAAATGGGCATCGTCGCCACTTCATACGCCAGCTCGATTTCAGGGCAAATGCGAATATTTCGAGCGCGTGCCGCCGAAAGCACAGGATTGTCCGCGGAAATGACCGGCGCCGGGATGACGACGTCGATCCCATCCAGCAGCGACTCTGTCTGGGGTCCGACGACAAATTTCGCTCCGGCCGCCGACAGTTTCTCTTTTTCCGCCGCATCCGATAATTCCCGCACATCGGAAATCGTGACCGCATCCCCGCGCGCCAAGAGCACATGCGCCGCGCCGAGGCCGCTGATTCCCGTGCCCAGAATCAAATACCGTTTCATGAAAATTCCTTATAATGTAAAAAATAAAGTGAGCGACGCCGCCAAAAGTTCCACGACCCAAAACGTCCACACGACGCGCACTTCGCTCCAGCCACTCAGCTCAAAATGATGGTGAATCGGACTCATCTTAAATATCCGTTTCCCGCAAAGCTTAAAGGACGCCACTTGCAAAATGACGGACAGCGCCTCGGCGACGAAAATCACACCCAGAAAAATCAGCAAAAATTCCGTGCGCGTCAGGACCGCAATCCCAGCGAGCGCCCCGCCCAAAGCCAGGGAGCCCGTATCGCCCATGAAAATTTTCGCGGGATGATAATTGTACAGCAAAAATGCCGCCGCACACGCCGCAAGCATCATCGAAAAATGCCCGATATCATGCATGCCGACGAAAGCCGCATAGACCGCATACGCCAAAAACGCAATCGCCGTGCAGCCGGCCGCCAGCCCATCCAGCCCATCCGTCAAATTCACCGCGTTCGACGCGCCGACAATGACGATGACGCAAAAAGGATAAAAGAGCCAACCGAGCTCCCATTCTCCGCCCACGAAAGGAATCGACACCGAAAGCGGAAGGCCGAAAATCGCCGTGGCCGCATAGCAAAACGCCAAAGACAGGACCAGCTGCCCCAAAAGTTTCTGCTTCGCCGTCAGACCCAAATTCCGTTTCTTTTCCGCTTTGATGAAATCGTCCAAAAAACCCAAAAGGCAATGGCCCAATGTGAGAAATAAAAGCAAGAGCACGCCGCCCGACGGCAGCATCGGAAACGCATCGGCCAAGACCGCTACCACGAGCGCCAGCATCATAAAGAGACCGCCCATCGTCGGCGTCCCCGATTTGCTCTGGTGCGACTTCGGGCCGCATTCGCGCACCGATTGTCTGGCTTTGTATTTCTTCGCCAACGGCACCGCCGCCACGCCCAAGACAGCTGTCAGGACGAAAGCCGCCAGAAAAGCAATCCCATATCCGATATCCATTTAAGACTCTGCGTCTCCTCTCCAATGCGCCACGACCGTTTCCAGATGCATGGCGTGCGATCCTTTAATCAAAACGACGTCTCCCGGCGCCGTCTCCCGTTTCAAAATGTCAGCCGCATCGGCCGGACAGGAAACTTCCGCGACCGCCGTCATTCCGCCGTCACGAGCGCCGCGCGCTGTCTCGCAAGACAGCGGCCCCACCGCAATCAGCCGATCGAATCCGAGCGCGACCACCCGTTTCCCTATCTCATAATGCTGCTCTTTTTCGGACGCGCCCAGCTCCAACATATCCCCCAGGACGGCAAAACGACGCCGCCCGCCGAGCTGCGTGAGCGCATCCAGCGCCATTTTCACCGAGAGCGGATTGGCGTTGTACGAATCGTCCAGCACCGTCACCTCTCCGATTTTCAAAAGTTTCTGGCTGTCACTTCTGGAAACAAAAGCCTCCAGCGCTTTTTGAATATTTTCTGCGGAAACGCCCAGCCGGACAGCAGCCGCCGTCGCCGCCAAGGCGTCATAGACATTGTGAATCCCCAGCAAGCGCAGCGTGACGGGAAACGAGGTCTCACCGACATGACAAGTATATGTCGTGCCGCTCGTTCCGAAAGAAATATCCGTCGCATACACATCCCGACGCGTCTCGACGCCGTAATATAGCGAGCGCCCGGCGAAAAGAGAATGCATGGCCGATACATACGGATCGTCCGCATTCAGAATCGCGACGCCATCCCCGGGCAGCGCCTCGATCAGTTCCCCTTTGGCGCGCGCAATGTTTTCTTGGCTCCCCAAAATGCCGATGTGCGCCGTCCCCACGCAGGTCACAAGCCCCATTGTCGGCCGCGCGACATCCGCCAGCTCCGCAATTTGGCCCAGCCCGCGCATGCCCATCTCCGTGACAAGCACCTCATGGCCCGGCGTCAAAGACAAGATTGTCTCAGAAAGACCGATTTCATTATTGTGATTTTTCTTCGTGCTGCAGACAGAAAACGTCGTTTCCAAGATCGCCGTCAGCATGTCCTTCGTCGTCGTTTTCCCGCTGGAGCCCGTCACGGCCACGACCGGGATATCGAAACGCAGCCGATGAAACCGCGCCAAATCTTCCAATGCCGTAAGCGTATTCGGAACCGCGATGACGGAAACGGATGCCGGCAAGCCTTCCGCCCGCGCCGCATCAGACAACAAAACGACGCTCGCTCCGGCCTCGGCAGCCTTTCCCAAGAATGCGTGCCCGTCGAAATTTTCACCGATGAGCGGAATATACAGCGCGCCGTGGGAAAGCGTCCGCGTGTCCGTGCTGACACCGGTGATTGCCGCCGCATTTCCCTTTTGCAACAGCCGCCCGCCGGTCGCTTGCAGAATCTCTTCTATCGTAAATTCAGCCATGGCAACGACTCCGAATGGCTGCCCGTGCTTCTTCGCGGTCATCAAAATGAATTGTCTTGTCCGCCAAAATCTGATAATCTTCGTGCCCCTTGCCCGCAATCAGAATGATGTCACCGCTTTGGGCAAGCTCGATGGCGCGACGAATCGCATCCCGGCGCGACTCGATAATTTCATAAGAAAGCGACGACCGCTCCTTGGCGATCTCCTCGACGCCCGCCGCCACTTCCGCGACGATTTGCGTGGGATTTTCCGTGCGCGGATTGTCGCTCGTCACGATGACGATATCCGCATACCGAGCCCCAATGCGCCCCATGATGGGACGTTTCAATTTGTCGCGGTCCCCGCCGCAGCCGAAAACAGCGATGATGCGACCCTGTTTCAATTCTTCCGCCGTCTTCAAAATATTTTCCAATCCATCCGGCGTGTGCGCATAATCGACGACGACCGTGAAATCCTGCCCTTCGTCAATCAATTCAAAACGCCCCGGCACCGAATGGAAATCCAAAAGCGCCGACAGAATCGTTTCCATCGGGATCCCTTCGCCGAGCGCCGCCGAAATCGCCGCCAGCACATTGTACACATTGAATCGCCCGACCAAATTCGTATGCACCGGGTAATTTCCGGATTTTGTTTCCAAAATGAAATCCGTAGATGCCGCATTGAAATGAATATCCGTCGCACGCAAATCGGACGGCGCTTCGATGCTGTACGTCACGACTTTTGCCGCGCCCCCGGACGCCGCCGAAAGCATCGTCTCCGCGTAATCCGCATCCACATTGATGTGGCAGGATTTTTGAGCCTTCGTCTGCCCGGCCGCCGATACACTCTTAAAAAGGAGCGCTTTCGCCGCCGCATAATTGTCCATCGTCTTGTGATAATCCAGATGGTCTTCCGTCAGATTCGTGAACGACGCGTTATCAAATTCCACGCCCGCCACGCGCCCCATCGCGAGGGCATGCGACGAGACCTCCATGCAGCAATGCGTGACGCCGGCCTCTTTCATTTCCCAAAGCGTCCGCTCCAAATCCACCACATCCGGCGTCGTATTGTGCGCCGCGTATTCCCGTTTCCCAATCAGCGTATGAATCGTCCCGATGACGCCCGTCTTATGCCCGCACGCTTCCAAAATATGAGAAACGATATGTGTGAATGTCGTCTTCCCATTCGTCCCTGTCACGGCGATCATGCGCATGGCGCGCGACGGATAATCGAAGAAATACGGTGTGATGTCCTCCATCGCGCGGCGCGTATCGGCCACATAGACCACCGTCGCACCCGCCGGCACTTCGATTTCCTTTTGCGCCACAATGACCGACGCCCCGGCCTCCGCCGCCGCTTTCGCAAAATCATGCGCATCGACGTGAGCCCCGACGAGACAAATAAAAAGACTGCCTGCTTTGACCGCACGCGAATCCGCCGTGATATCGGAAACGGAAACATCCGCATCACCGCAAATTTTTTGATACGGCGTCAAAGAAAGCAATTCCCGAAGCTGTTTCATATCGTCATCTCTTTCTGTCTATATATAAATTCATATACCTATAAATCACTAAAAAAATATGATATCCCAAAACCGCTCATCTGACAAGAGCGCCATATTTCCGGAATTGACAAAAGCCGCCATTTGTCCCCGTTTTGACAAATGACGGCTTCCCTCAGTCTCTGATACGACTTTGATCGACGACAAAATCCTGTTTCCCGTAAATCGCCGCCTGCGCCACGTGCATCCCGAGCTCCGTCTCCGCAATCGTTTGAATGCGAGAGAGCGACGCCAGCCGTGCCACTTCCAGCCGCGAAATTTCATTCGACCGCTCCAGCGCAACGATTTCCTTTCGGAGCTGCTGCATTTCATAATATTGACTTCCGATGTACTGACTGTACGCCATCAAGACGCCCAGCGGCACCAAAAGCGACAACAAAATATATTTCAGATAGGGGATTTCAAAATCCAGGCTCCAAGATACGTCGACGGTATCGACACGCCCCATGCTGCGAGGCGCGGGAACGGAATGTGTATAATTCATCATTTCCTGCGATATCATGTCAAATCCCTCTCCTTAATCTGACCACAATCGGCTACAAAAACTACAATTTTTCCACCACACGAAGCGTCGCACTGCGCGAACGCGGATTTCCCTCGACTTCCGCAGCCGTGGGACGAATCGCTTTCCCCACCATGCGCACCTCTCTTCGATGCCCGCAGAGGCACACCGGCAGATCCGGCGGACAAATGCAGTCCTTCGCCATGTCCCGAAACACATTTTTAATGATGCGATCTTCCAAAGAATGAAACGTGATGACGGCCAGCCGTCCGCCACTCTTCAAATGCCGCGCGCAATCTCGCATCGTTTTTTCCAAAATCCGAAGCTCACCATTCACTTCGATTCGAATCGCTTGAAACGTGCGCTTCGCCGGATGCGGACCGTCTTCGCGCGCACCGGCCGGAATCGCCGCTTTGATGACACGGACGAGTTCCGTCGTCGTCTCCAAATGCTTTTCCGCTGCCGCTTTCGCGATAAATTCCGCAATCCGCTTCGCCCAGCGCTCCTCGCCGTAATCCCGAATGATGCGCTCCAGCTCCTCGGCGCTGTATCCATTCACGACATCATACGCAGAGAACAAATTTCTTCTGTCCATCCGCATATCAAGGCGCCCTTCCTGCATGTACGAAAAGCCGCGCTCCGCTTCATCCAGCTGATACGACGACACCCCGAGATCGAAAAGAAATCCGGAAACCGGCCCGATGCCCTTCTCGTCCAGAATGTCCCCGATACGAGAAAAATTTTCATGAATCGCCAAAAACCGGCACGGCACATGCGCCAACCGCTCCCTTGCGGCCGCGATGGCCTCCTCATCCCGATCCAATCCGATGAGCGTCGCATCATCCGCCAGTTTCTCCGAAAGCGCTAAAGAATGACCGCCCCCGCCCAGCGTCCCGTCTACATAAATGCCGTGTGGATCCGTCAGCACGCAAGAAATCGTCTCCGCAAGAAGCACACTCACATGATGAAATCCCATACGACCTCACAAATTGAAATCCAAAGGCAGATCCAGCGACTCTGCCAGATCCGACATATTCTCGCTATCCGCGTACAGCTCGTCATGCAGCGTGGGATTCCAGATTTCAATCGTATCCCCCACGCCGACGATTTTCGCGTTCTTATCCAGCTTCGCATACGCCAAAAGATTCGCCGGAATCAGAATGCGCCCCTGCCGGTCACACTCCACCTCCGTGCTCTGTCCAAGAAGGAAACGCCGCAATTCGCGCACTGCTTTTTTCGTCGACGGAAGC
>CAVEYT010000011.1:0-17099 GCA_963619995.1 Acutalibacteraceae bacterium
TTTCCTTTCTTTCCCGGGAAAGAAAGGAAATGAAGAACGACAGGAGTTCTGCGGGAAAGCACCCCGCGTGATCCTCGCCGAAAGGCGAAAGCGGGAAAGCACCCCGCGTGATCCTCGCCGAAAGGCGAAAGCGGGAAATCTCCCCGCGTGATTATCGCCGAAAGGCGAAAGCGGGAAATCTCCCCGCGTGATCCTCGCCGAAAGACGAAAGCGGGAAAGCACCCCGCGTGATTCATCGCCGAATGGCGAAAGCGTGGAAGCACCCCGCGTGATTCTATGCAAAAAAGGCGGCGAGAAAATGTAAACTTTTTTTGCGCCGCCCCGCGGCCAAAAATAAGTCTTGCAAAATATCGGAAACACTGGTATCATATACGAGTCACCTTACGGGAGACGAAGGGGCATAGCTCAATTGATAGAGTAGCGGTCTCCAAAACCGTTGGTTGGGGGTTTGAGTCCCTCTGCCCCTGCCATGTGGCTCCGTAGCTCAGTCTGGATAGAGCACTTGACTACGAATCAAGGTGTCAGGGGTTCGAATCCCTTCGGGGTCACCAAAAAAGCCTGAAATCATTACGATTTCAGGCTTTTTATTTTCAAAGCGGAATTGTGTGCCGCGCTCGGAACGGACACGGAAACCGACGGCTAAAATGGCGCTTAGGCTGTAGAATGCGACTTTGTATTTTTTTCCGTCTGCCGCAGTTGTTTCCAAAATGGAAACAACTGAATTTTCCTCCAATTCTTCTTCCAAAACAGCTTTCAAGTGTTTGCTGATTGCTGCTTTTTGCACGTCAAACAATTCTGCCATTTGCGCCTGCGTACACCAGACGGTGCCGTCCTTTGCAAGCAGGCTGACATTGGCTTCGCCGTCGTCGGTGTTGTAAATAATCAGATCGTCCATGGCAAGTCCTTTCGGAAAATCAGCATTGGCAAAAAAACGGGATTTTCGCAAAGATTAAATGCGCCCGGAAAAAGGCAGTGGGGAACGCTGTGCATCCGGGCTCTTTTGCCTTTCCTCATTCGTTTATTATAGACAGAAATTCCGGAAACGACAACTTTTGCGTAGGGATAAGATCGGCAAAATCCGCTATGCATTACAGGAAATCGGAATTTATTTCTTACCGGGCAAGCAAAGCGGAATTGTTTTCCGATAAAGAGAAAGAAAATCGCAGGCGTGATATAATAAACTTGGTGTGGTGGCGAAAATTTTCGGGATGAGTTTGTCGGAGCCGTTTCCGATTCGTTTCGCGCTTTCACCGGATTATTTTCAGGAACGCCTTTTGGTGGAAAGTGTCCGATTTTTTCATCGGGTGCGCGGCAAAATAGGCGGTTTCCTCCCGTTTCATATTTTTACACGGAAGAAAGGATTTTTTTGTATGGACGACGGCCATATAGGGACCGAACTGCTGATTATTTTTGTTTTGATTTTTTTGAACGGCGTGTTTTCCATGACGGAGATCGCGGTCGTCGGCGCGCGGAAGACGAAGCTGCGCGAGATGGCCAAGAGCGGCAATAAGAAAGCGGAGTATGCGCTCCAAATTGCGGAGAACCCGGAGAATTTGTTTTCCACGATCCAGATCGGGATCACGGCGATCGGCATTTTGACGGGGATGTTTTCCGGTGCGACGCTTTCGGGGCCTCTGGCGTCGCTGCTTTCGTGCATTCCCGCTTTGGCGCCGTATGCGCAGGGGCTGGCGATGACGATTGTCATGATTCTCGTCAGCTACGCGACGCTCATTTTGGGAGAACTCGCGCCCAAGTGGCTCGCCATCGCGAAATCCGAGGAAATGTCGTGCCTCATCGCCAAGCCGATGCTCACCTTTTCGCGCATCAGCTACCCGCTCATCTTGTTTAGCAACTGGTCGACGAAGGTGGTCATTCGCTTGATCGGCGTCGATATGCAGGAGGAAAAGCCCGTTTCCGAAGAGGAAATCCGCGTGCTTCTCCGCCAGGGCGCCAGCATGGGGACATTCGATCAGGCGGAGCCGGATTTGGTCGATCGCGTCTTTCAGCTCGACGATCTCACGGCGGCCGATTGCATGACGGCCCGGACGCAGCTCGAATGGATCGATATCGAAGCCGAAGAGGCGGAGATTTGGAAAATTTTGGAAACGAGCACGCATTACCGCCTCCCCGTCGGGCATGAGTCCTTGGATGAATTTCTGGGGATTGTCGATGTCAGCGACGTCCTGCGCGACATTCACAAAAACGGCAAGGATGCTTCCGCCAAAGATTCCGTGCATCGCTGCATTCGCCAGGCCGTGTACATCCCCGAGACGCTCACTTTGGTCAAAATTTTGCAGATGTTCCGCGAAAAAAGCGTGCATGAAGCCATTGTCATCGATGAATACGGCAGCCTCTCCGGTTTCCTGTCTTTGCATGATATTTTGGAAGAAATCGTCGGTGACATGCCGGGTGACGCCGAAGAAAAGCGCGAGGATACGGATCGCATATTGAAACGAAGCGACAATTCCTATCTGGTGGAAGGGTTGTGCGGGATCGACGATTTCCGCGAATATTTCAAAATCGAAGAGGAGCTGCCGGGCGAGGCGGAGGATTATTACAAGACGGTCGGCGGGTTCCTCGTGTATCGCCTGGGCTATATTCCGAAGGAAACGGAAACGATCGATTATGGCCGTTTCCATTTTGAAATCGTCGATTTGGATCGGCGCCGGATCGATAAGGTGCTGGTGACGGAGACGGAAGCGGTGCCGGAGGCGGAGGAAACGGAATGACGGAAACGGAAGAGCAGGAGGTGAGGCGCCTTCTCGCGGAAAAGGAAGAAATTTTCAAGGCCGCTTGGGATCACCGGAAGAAACGAAAGGATATCGAGCGACATGTGCCGGCGCTTTTGACGCTGGCCGGTGTCGTGCGCCGTGCGCTTTTACGGGAGGCGGCGGAGGCGGGCGCGGAGGAAAGCAGCGCCGAATTGCTGCTGCGCTATCGGCTGGAAGCGTTTTCGGCGGCGTGGGGGCATCCGGAGAGCGCGGAGGATTTGCTCGCGGTTTTGGCGGCGGGAAAGGAGGCGAAACGGAAGAAAAAATCGGATAAAAAGAAGAAAAAGGACAAGAAAGAGAAAAAACGGAAGAAAGATAAGAGAAAAGAGAAAATTTAATTTTGAGAGAATGCGGAAGAAGAGCGATTTTCACCGTGATTCTCAGTCATTTGAGTTTTTGGAGAGGTTTTGACCATGTATTACAATTCAAATTTTATGACATCGTATCGCGCCGAAGACGGGAAAGTTTTGGGGCGTATCAAAGAAGGCATTAAAAGCTCGTTTCCCTCGGCGGGCGGGCAGGATTTTCGGTTTTTCGTCGAGCCGCTTTCTCCGGTCCCGGCCGGGTATGAAGGCGCGCTTTCGATGGGATTTACCGGCTTTATGAGCCGCATCGGCTATGATACCAATGCGTTTCCCTCAGAGGCCGAGGCGGAAGAGGCGCTTCGCCGCGATTGGACGGGCGCGCTCGTGACGTTTACCCCGGCGCTGCGCAACAATCGCTACTACGTCTTGGAGGATTTGCACAAAGAGGCGGCGCCGGTTGTCGCAGAAGAGGGCGCGTTTTATTTTCCCGTGCCGATTTTCGATCTGCGGGAGAGTCCCATCTTGGCCGGTGATGTGAATCGTTTCGTGCAATTTTTGGCGGAGGGGAAACCGCTCCCCGGACTTTCCAAGAAATATTGGAACCAAAAGCAATACACGCCCATGGTCGCGGCGCGCTATCGGGACGCGGCGGACGGCGAGGAGACAATGATGCTGTGCATGCCGACCGAAAAAGACGGCTTCGATGCGACGGAGCTCACGGAGGGCGGCGCGTATTTTGCGACGACGGGCGCCCTTTCGTATGCGTATCTCAAAAAAGGCGGCGAGACGGCGAATCGGATTCTGTTTTGCGAGGAAGCGCCGCTGTTCTTTGCGACAAAAGACGTGCTGGCCGCCCTCCGCGAAGAGGCGCGTCCCCTTTCGGAGGGTCATTTCATAAAGGCGGAGGAAACGGCGGCTCCGGCGAAGGAAACCGTGGTACCATCGCTTCCGGCCGAGAAAAAAGAGGTGACGGAAGACGAATTTTTGCGCCGTTTCTACGATCTGGCCAAGGCAAAGGCCCTTTTGTACGACGAAAACGATTTGTTGAATTTCCACATTGCCGCCAAGACGGCGCGGCTCACGATTTTGGCCGGGATGAGCGGCACGGGGAAATCCGCGCTCATTCGGCTCTACGCGGAGGCGCTGGGCCTTGCGGCGGAGCAGCTCGCCATGCCGGCCGTGCGCCCTTCGTGGATGGACGACAGCGACGTGCTCGGCTATCTCGACATGAAAAATATGACGTACCGCCCGGCCGATACGGGCCTCACCGAGCTTTTGATTGCCGCGGAGAAACATCCGGAAAAGCTCTACATCGTCTGCTTCGATGAAATGAATTTGGCGCGCGCCGAGCATTATTTCGCGCAATTTATTTCCGCGCTGGAAAACGACAAAGAGACCGTCATTCGCCTCTACAATCCGGCGCTCGCCTCTCGCATTTACAACAGCCCCGTCTACCCGCCGGAAATCCACGTCGGGCCGAATGTCATTTTCACCGGCACCATCAATGTGGACGAATCGACGTACCATTTTTCGGATAAAATCCTGGATCGCGCGAATGTCATCACGCTGCGCCCCGGTCATTTCCGGGATTTGGCGGGGCTCGTCCCGAAGGAAACGGCGCCGCAGGAGGAAATCTCGGCCGCAGCCTACGCCGATTTCCGGAAAGAAGGCGCGAGCATCGCCCTTTCGGCCGAAGAACTCGGTTTCTTTGACGCATTGAATGAAATTTTGGCGGGAAACGGCGGCACCGGCGTCATTGGGTTCCGCGTGGTGCGCCAGATCGGAAGCTATTTGGAAAATATCCCGGCGGGCAGCGGTCTTTCCCGCGCCGACGCCTTTGATCACCAGATTGTGCAGCGCGTCTTCACGAAATTGCGCGGCTCCGCAGAGCAGCTGAAAGCTCTGGTTTCCTTGGACGAGAAAGGAAATCTGACGGGAGCGCTGGAGGCTCTCTTGGCGCGCTCCGGCGAGCTTTCCTCTTTTGCGGCCACCCGCGCGATGCTGGTCCGCAAAGCGAAAGAACTCAAGCTGTATGACTACACCATTTGAGCTCGCGTTTCGCACGAGAGAAGGCGTGCGGAGCCCGGCGGCCTATGCGAGACAGTCGGGGGATCTTGCCTCCGGCCGTTTTCGCGCGCTTTCGATGGCGGAAAACCAAGATATCTCCGTCAGTTTTCGCGCGCCTGCCGGGTTTCGTCTCACGATGGACGGGATGGACGTCGTCTCGGGCCATGCGGGCGAGACGGCTCCGTATCTGTCGCCGCGCGCGGGCTGGCAAACGCTCTTTGAGGCGAAAAATTTCCCGCTCGTCCCCGGTTACTACGGCCTCACCGTCGAAGGCGGCGGCCGCGCGTGGCATACGCTGATTGAGATCGTGCCGCGCTACCTGGAAAAGCAGCAGTGGACGGCGATGCGCGACGAGCTCACGGAAGAAATTCGGCATCTCTCCTTTGATTTCATGAAGCGAAGCCTGCACATCGGCGGCCTTTTCGGAAACGAAGCCGACAGCGCGCTGCTCCTCCGTTTCTACATCATTCACGATACGGCCGAGCGGGTCATTCACGTCCTGCGCGAGCTCTCCCGCTCGGCGAACAGCCGGATCGCGATGAAGACGAAGCGCGTCCCCCGCATGTCGGTGCGGAAAGAAGAGCCGCACAGCCGGCCGCTCCACAATCGGATCGGCCAGGCGTCTCCCTTTTCCTATGTCACGGCGGTCGAGACGACATGGAATGTCGCGGAAAACCGTTTCGTGAAGACCCTTCTCTTGCAACTTTCGCGTTCTCTTTCGGATTTCATGGACAGCACGGCCGGCCGGATGGCGAAAACGGCCGACGAGCAGGAAAGTGAGCGGGCCTATCGGAAGCAGGGCGGCTATCGATTTCAAATGCGAGAGGGCGAAATGCGGCGCTTTTCCGATTACCGAAAAGAAGCCGAGCGATTGCAAAACGCCATTCGCGCCGCGGCCGATGCCCCGTGGTATCGCGAGACGGAGCCCCTCCCCCGCCTCGTGCCCGATATGACACTGGCGCGCGATCCCCGCTATGCCGTGCTGTACCGCCTCTACGAAAATTTGCGCCGCCCGGAGGACAGCCTCTCCGTTTCCTCTTTTTATCGCTTCCAATGGAAACGGACGGACAAGCTCTATGAGCTCTGGTGCGTCCTGACCTTCGTCAAAGCGTTTTCGCAAAACGGTTGGCAGATGGAAAACGGCCCGGCGGTGCGTGCCGACGGCGGACAATATCTGCTGGAAAGCCTCGAGCCCGGCGCGGTGATCGTCATGTCGCGCGACGAAGAACGCGTCCGGATGGTGTACGACGCCGACATCCCCAAGGCGGCGGCCGCGACGAATCGGGAAACGGAGCCGCTCTACACGAATGCGTGGCACCGGCGCCCCGATCTTCGCATCGATCACTACCGCGGCGAGATTTACGACGGCTCCTTAATCGTCGATTTCAAATATCGCGACATCTATCGCCTTTGGCAGGATGAAACCGTCAGCGCGCGGCTCCGTTCGCAATTCAATGCGTACCGCGACATGAATACGAAATTTTATCGAGACCTTTCGGAGACGGATTCCCTCAGAAACGTCCGCCCCGTCAAAGAAGTCTGGGCCGTCTTCCCCCGAGAAGCGCCGCCCCTGACGGACGAAGACTACAGCCTCCGTTTCCTCTCGCTGGCCCCGGGCCTTGCGGCCAATGCAGCGCTCGCTCCTGCGCTGGAGGCGTATTTTGAGGGATTGGGGAGATGAGAGATGAGAGATGAGAGATGAGGGGCATAGCTGACTTGTGCTTTGCTTTTGTGGCGTTGGCGCTGATTAAAGCCAAAATGAGAGATGTGGGGCGTGGCTTGGAGTTTCCCCCTTTTGGCGGCATTGGTTGAGAAAAACTTTCTGCTGATAGAGATGGGGAGCGAGCCATCCTGCATGTTTTCTTTTGGTGGCATTAGTGTCGTTTAAAGCAGAGATGCGCAAGCTACGCCTCTCATCTCTATCGTGCAAAGGCTTTTCACCACAGGCGCCGCAAAAGGGAAAAGCACCCCAAGCCCCGCCCCTCATCTCTATCTTGCGACGGCTTTTACCACAAACGCCACAAAAGCGGAGAACACCCAAAATCATGCCCCTCATCTCTATTTTGCCAACGGATTCATCATAAACGCCGCAAAAGGGAAAACTGCCCAAAGTCATGCCCCTCAATTCTCAATTCTGATTTTTATGATACAATAGCAGAGACAGAAAAACGTCATTTCTTTTGGCGTGCCGTTTTTCAGGAAGCGCTGATTGAATCGTTATCTTATTTTGCGATAAGCATCATGATGCAAGACAAGGAAAAGGCTGACGCAAATAGTTGCGCTATTTGAGGAAGTCTTTGACGCAGTATTGCATCATGATGCCGCAAAATAAGATTCTTCGATTCAATCAGTGGTTCCGTAAGACTCGGAGGATTTGTTTTGTTTGCTTATGCCTATACCTTCATGGCGGCTTTTTTGGTCACGTTTCTTCTGACGCCGCTCGTGAAAAAATTGGCGGTCCGGATCGGGGCCATCGATCGGCCGGATGCGCGGAAGGTCCATCATGGGCTCGTGCCGCGTCTCGGCGGGCTTGCGATTTATGCCGGTTTTATTTTGTCGGTCGCAGCCACGGTCGGCTTTGACGATATGGGAATGCGCGGGCTTTGCGCCGGTGCGACGTTTTTGATTGTCGTCGGCGTGCTGGACGATCGTTTTTCGCTTCCGCCGAAGGTGAAACTTTTGGGGCAAATCATCGCGGCGGCCATTTTTGTCATCGGATTCGGCGTTCGCGTCGATTGGTTTCAGCTGCCGATGCTCGGCTATTTCTATTTGCCGGCGTGGGTGTCCGTGCCGCTCACGATTTTCTGGATCATCGGCTTCGTGAATACGGTGAATCTGATCGACGGCCTCGACGGATTGGCAGCGGGCATTGCCGCCATTGCTTCGATTGCGATTTCCTTTTTGTCTTTCCAGATGGGCCAATGGATTTGCGCGGCGGCCATGGTCGCGATGGCGGGCTCGGCGCTCGCGTTTTTGCAATACAATTTCAATCCCGCGAAAATTTTCATGGGCGATACGGGCTCGATGCTCTTGGGCTATCTCATCGCCGGCGTGTCCGTCATGGGCCAGATGAAAACGGCGACGGTCGTCGTTTTGATTGTGCCGCTTATCGCGCTCTTGGTGCCGATTATGGACACCTTCATGGCGATTGCGCGCCGGAAACAGGCGGGCGTTCCCGTTTTTTCGCCGGATAAACGCCATTTGCATCATCGGCTGTTGGCGCTCGGTCTCAACCAGAAAGAAGTCGTGCTCGTCATGTACGCGCTGACGGCTTTTTTCTGCGCGGCCGCTTTGATTATCATTCATTTGAATCTCGTTGTCGGAAGTATTGTCATTTTGGCGGTGCTCGTCATTTTCCTTTTGTGGGCGCATAAATTGGGCGTCCTGTCGGAAGGGAAATGACGGCACCCTTTTTTCGTGTCGAAAAGGAGGAATTTCCGTGAATATCATGACGGTCTTCGGGACGCGCCCTGAGGCGATCAAAATGGCGCCCGTCGTCAAAGAATTGCAAAAGCATCCGGAAGTCACGACGAAGATTTGCATCACGGCGCAGCACCGGGAAATGCTCGATCAGGTCATGGCGCTCTTCGGCCTCGTCGCCGATTACGATCTCGACATCATGGCCAAGGGGCAGACGCTCTACGACATCACCGAACGCGTGCTGCACGGCCTGCGCGAAGTTTTTGAAAAAGAGAAACCGGATCTCGTCCTCGTCCACGGCGACACGACGACGACCTTCACCGCGGCGCTCGCGGCATTTTACGCGCAAATTCCCGTCGGCCATGTGGAAGCCGGCCTCCGCACGGGAAATCTCTTCTCCCCCTACCCCGAAGAAGCGAATCGACAGCTGACGGGCGTCCTGGCCGATTACCATTTCGCGCCGACGGAGACCGCGCGGCAAAATTTGCTCGCCGAGCACAAGAATCCCGACCGCATCTATGTGACGGGAAATACCGTCATCGATGCGCTTTTGGCGACCGTGAAGGAAAATTATTCGTTCGCGGATAAAGAAATCGAAGCGCTCGAAGCTCACAAACGCATCATTCTCGTCACGACACACCGCCGCGAAAATCTGGGCGGCCCCATGCATCACGTCTACCGCGCGCTGCGCCGCCTCGTCGACACCGTGCCGGACACGGAGATCGTGTTTCCCGTCCACTTAAATCCCCTCGTGCGCGAAGCCGTCGCCGAAGAACTCGAGGGCCATCCGTCCGTCCACCTCGTCGAGCCGATGGAATACGAAGAATTTACGAATCTCATGGCGCGCTCGGCCATCGTCCTGACCGACTCGGGCGGCATCCAAGAAGAAGCGCCGAGCCTGGGGAAACCGGTGCTCGTCCTGCGCGATACGACCGAGCGCCCCGAAGCCGTCGCCGCCGGCACGGTGAAACTCGTCGGGACCGATGAGGAAACGGTGTACCGCGTCGCCTACGAACTTTTGACGGACGAAGCCGCGTACCAAAAAATGGCCGAAGCCGTGAATCCTTACGGAGACGGCCTGGCCGCCAAGCGCATCGTCGAGCGCATTTTGTGCGGTCACGATCTGCCCGATCGATTCATCGTCAAAAGATAAGAGGCATTCTTTTCTTGTAAAAAGATGAGAAATGATAATTTTTTATGGCGCGCGATGGGTTCCTATGTTACAATAAATCGGTATGGGTTTTTGCGGGCCGAATTTTGTTTATAATTCTAACAAATCCGTACCGACGATTTGGCGCTCATTCTCGCGATAAATGCGAGTTTTATCGCCAAGAGAAAGGATGACGTCATGAAGTCATCGCAAAAAAAAGAGGACGATTGGAATCCTCTTCGCAGCGCGGCGATCGCATCCGGCGCCGGATTGACGATTCTCGTCACAATCGGCCTTTGCGTTTGGCTGGGACTTTATGTGGACGACCGGTTTGGGACGAATCCCTACGGCCTCATCGGATTTTCCGTCTTGGGCGGCGTCACGGGGATTTGGTCCGTTATCAAGCAAATGTTGAGGAAATAATGGTCTATGATTTGGATTTTCCAAACTATGCCACAAGGATGCTTCGATGGACAGCGATCCTGGGTCTTGCGGCAGCGGCAGCCCTCTCTTATTGGGGCTGGACGTTTGCGGCGGGCGCTTTGGCCGGGACACTCTTTCAATACGGATTTCTTTTCTTTTTAAGAGCTAAATACAGGAAATGGCAAGCCCAGGGACGGGCCGGGGACGAAATCGGAACCAAGCTCGTCGGCTACACCGGATTTCGTCTTTTTTTGGAAATCGCGGGCTGCGTCATCGCGGCGCTTTGCATGGGACTTGGCGTATTGGGATTTTTAGCAGGCTTACTTTCACTGACGATAGCGACCGTCGTGGACAAAATCGTCAGTGTGATTAAGGAATAATTTCTTTTCTTGACATCCATGTAAGAGAGAGGGGGTGACATTATGCATCTTCATACAGGTACGCACGTCGTGGGGCAGCTTCTCGGGATGCAAATCAATTGGGACACCATTTACACGACTTGGCTGACGGGATTTCTCGTCATTCTGATGGTCTTTTGCGCCAGCCGCGGTCGCGCACTCGTCCCGAGTGGTTGGCAAAACGTCATGGAAATGGTCATCGAAGAGCTTTGCGGAAGATTCCAGGAAAACCTGGGGCACAAGTACCGGCAGGTCGCGACCATGCTCTTGACTCTGTTTCTTTTCATTTTCACCGCGAACCAGATCGGGCTTTTGCCGACGCAGCATTTGACGGCCTCGCCGACCAATGACGTCAATACCACACTGGGCTTGGCGATTGCTTCGTCTCTTGCCATTCACTTTTATTTCATCCTGAACAAAGGCGTCGGGAACTGGTTGGCTCATTTCTTCCATCCGTTTTCCCTCTTTGTCGTCATGAATATCATCGAAGAAGTCGCGCGGCCGATCACGCTGGCCATGCGTCTATTCGGAAATATTCTGGCAGGGGAAATTCTGTTGGAAATCCTCTATGCGCTCTCTCCGGCTCTCGTACCTATGATCTGGATTGCGTTCAGTCTGTTCGTCGGACTCATCCAGGCGTTCATCTTTACCACGCTCGTATCCATCTATTTGAAGGAAAGCGTGGAATGACGGACAGAAAAAGCACCGCCTTTACAAACGGAGGAAACGGCACCGTCCGTCCAAACGGCAGAAAATTCCCGATACGCGGGACACATTTTATGTAATTCTTTAGGAGGAATTATCACTATGGAACAGGCTATCATCGTTCAGTATTCCGCCATTGCGGCAGCGATCATTGCGGCAGCAGCTTCTTTTGCGGCAGCATTTTCCGATTCCCGTGCGGCATGCCATGCTCTTGACGGCATGACCCGTCAGCCGGAAATGGCAGGCAAACTTTTCACGAACATGCTCGTTGCTATCGGTCTGATCGAATCCATTCCGATTATTGCCATCGTTATCGCCATCGTTCTCGTATTTGCCAACCCGTTCCTCGGCTAATATTTCCTATACCATATTAGCTAAGGGAGGGGATTTCGTTGGTAGAACTTAATGGAACCTTGCTGTTTCAGATCGCCAACTTCTTCATTCTTTGTGCTATTCTGGGGCATTTCTGCTACAAGCCGATTCTCAAAGTTTTGGACGACCGGAAAAACCGCATCCAAAACGATCTCGACTCCGCCGCGCAAAGTGCCAGCGACGCGAAAAAGCTGAAGGAAGAATACGAAGCTCAGCTCCGCGAAGCGCAGGTACAGGCGCAGGACGTCGTCAGCAAGGCGATAAAGGAAGCCCAGGTCCAGGCACAGGCACAGATTGAAGCAGCCCGGGAAGCGATTGCCAAAGAAAAAGACGCAGCGACCGCCCAGATTGAGAGAGAGAGAGCCGAAGCCCTCGAATCCCTCAAAGGGGAAGTCGCGGCCCTTTCTTGCGAAATCGCATCCAAGATCATCAGCAAGAATATGACGCCGGAAGCCAATGCGGCTCTCATCACCGAGAGCATCGCAAAGCTTGGCGAGACAGGTAAATAATCATGGATAAGAGCGTCATCGTCGCTAAAAAGTACGGACGAGCCATCTATGAAATTGCCTGCGAGCAAAAAAGCCTGGAAAAGACTGAAGAGGATCTGCTCCTCATCAGCAAAACCATAGAGGAAAGCGAAGAACTCAAAGCTTTTCTCAACCATCCTTTGCTTACGAAGGATGCCAAGAAAGAGACCATACAAAAATTATTTGCAGATAAAGTGCAGCCGGTGGTCTTGCAATTCTGCTACGTCGTGATGGACAAGGATCGTTTCGAATACCTGCCGCAAATGGTCGATGTGTACAAATCACTCGCCCATGAAGGCATGGGAATCGAAGAAGCCCTTGTGACGTCCGCGTTTCCGCTTTCCGAAAAAGAGGCCGATGCCTTGCGGGAAAAGCTCTCGGAAATGACGGGCAAGAAAATCGTGATGAAGCAGAAGGTCGACAGCGCCCTCCTGGGAGGGTTCACCGTCCAAATCGGCGACCGTCTCATCGACGGCTCCGTGGCCAGACAGCTTCGGGCACTGAAACTGAAAATCATGCAAAGAGATTGAGGTGACTTTAGGGAAATGAAAATCAGTTCGGATGAAATCACATCTGTCATCAAAAAACAGATTGAAAACTACAAAGTAGACCTCAATGTCGATGAAGTGGGGACAGTCCTGGAAGTCGGCGACGGTATCGCGCACGTGTACGGCCTGGAAAACTGCATGGCCGGCGAACTGCTCGAATTGCCGAACGGCGTCTACGGCATGGCACTGAACCTCGAAGAAAGCAATGTCGGCGTCGTCCTTTTGGGTCAATACGAGACCATCAAGGAAGGCGACACAGTGAAGAGAACCGGTCGTCTGATGCAGGTCCCCGTCGGGGAAGCCGTCATCGGCCGCGTCGTCAATTCGCTGGGCCAGCCGCTTGACGGAAAGGGCGAGATCAAGACCGACGCTTATCGCGACATTGAAATCAAAGCACCGGGCATTGCCGACCGGCAGCCCGTCAACGTTCCGCTCCAGACCGGCCTCAAGTGTATCGACTCCATGGTACCGATCGGCCGCGGCCAGCGCGAACTCATCATCGGTGACCGCGGCACGGGTAAAACCGCCGTCGCCATCGACACCATTCTGAACCAGAAGGGCCAAAACGTCATTTGTATCTACGTTTCCATCGGTCAGAAAAACGCAAACGTCGTCCGCGTGTATGAGCGCCTGAAACAAGCCGGCGCCATGGATCACTCCATCATCGTGCACGCAGGCGCTTCCGAAGGCTCCCCGATGCAGTACCTGGCACCGTACTCCGGTGTCGCCATCGCCGAGCACCTCATGCATCAGGGCAAAGACGTCCTCATTATTTATGACGACCTCTCCAAGCACGCCGTCGCTTACCGTGCGATGTCCCTCCTGCTCCGTCGCCCGCCGGGACGTGAAGCCTACCCGGGCGATGTCTTCTATCTCCATTCCCGCCTTTTGGAACGCGCGGCCCGTCTCTCCGACGAACTCGGCGGCGGCTCCATCACGGCGCTTCCGATCATCGAGACACTGGCCGGCGACGTCGGGGCTTACATTCCGACGAACGTCATCTCCATCACCGACGGCCAGATTTATCTGGAAACGAGCCTCTTCTACTCCGGTGTACGCCCGGCTATCAACGTCGGCCTCTCCGTATCCCGTGTCGGCGGCTCCGCCCAGATCAAAGCGATGAAACAAGTCGCCGGGACCCTTCGTCTCGACTTGGCGCAGTTCCGCGAATTGGCGGCCTTTGCGCAGTTCGGCTCCGACCTCGATCCGACCACCAAGGCCCAGATCGATCGCGGCCTCCGCACGACGGAAATCCTGAAACAGCCGCAGTACACGCCATACCCGGTCGAAGACCAGGTCATGTCCATCTACACGGCCGTCAAAGGTTTCCTGGATGACATCGATACCGAAGACGTCGTCGATTTCGAGCATCAGTTGATTGCCTTCCTCCACAGCAGCCATCCGGAAATCGGAGCGGACATCGCCGGGACGAAGAAACTCAACGAAGCAAACGAAGAAGCACTCAAGAGTGCCATTGATGAATTCAAGACTCGGTACAAGGCGGCGAAGAATCCGGAAACGGCAGAGGGGTGATCTGAATGGAGAGTACGCGTGATATAAAAGGGCGCATTAAGTCTGTCACCAATATCCAGCAGATTACCAAGGCAATGAAAATGGTCGCCGCCGCGCGTCTTCGCAAAGCCGAAGAAAAAGCGCTCGGCGCCCGTCCCTATGCCCAAAAAGTCGAAGAACTCTTGCGCCGTGCTTCTTCGGCAGCCCCCGGCTACACCCATCCGCTCTTGGCGGAACGCGAAAAGAAACGCGTCGGCTATCTCGTCATTTGCGGCGACAAAGGCCTGGCCGGAGCTTACAATTCAAACGTCATGAAAAAGACCGTGGCGGAATTTGCCGGCAAAAACTCCGAAGACTATCGCGTCTACGTCTGCGGCAAGCAAGCGAAGAATTATCTCAAATTCCGCGGCTACCGCATCGACTCGTACCACTTCGGTTTCTCCGACAGACCGTCCGCCGATGACTCCATCCTATTGGCCAAAGAAGTCATAGACCTCTTCAATAAAGGAGAAATCGACGAAGTCCAAATCATCTATACGAAATTCTACACCGCTCTCCGGCAGCAAGTCACCATGACCCGCCTGCTTCCCATCGAAGCGCCGGAAGCGGAGGAAGCGGAAGGAAACGGCATCGCCGGCGAAGAAGTCCCCTATATCTTCCTCCCCGACGCCGCCGCCGTCCTCGACAACCTGCTTCCCCAGTATGTACAAGTGCAAATCTACAACGCCATGCTGCAATCCGCGGCATCCGAGCTGGGCAGCCGTATGGCGGCCATGTCTGCGGCGACCGACAACGCGGCCGAACGGATCGCGGACCTCAACCTTACGTACAACAAAGCACGTCAGGCCCAGGTCACGAACGAAATCTCCGAAATCGTCGGCGGCGCGAATGCCCTCGAATGATTGGCACAGAAAATAGGAGGAATGCTTCTTCATGAGCAAGGAACAGGAAGGAAAAGTCATACAAGTCATCGGCGCCGTCGTCGACATCGCCTTTGACGAAAATTCCGAACTGCCTGCCGTGTACAATGCCATTCGCGTCAAAGACGACACCGGAGCCGTTCCGGTCGACGTCATCTGCGAAACCATGCAGCACCTCGGTGACGGCGTTGTACGCTGTGTAGCCATGAGCTCCACAGACGGCATGGTCAGAGGAATGAAAGCCTTTGACACCGGCAAAGCCATTGCGGTCCCCGTCGGCGACGGCGTCCTGGGACGTATCTTCAACGTCCTCGGAAACACCGTCGACAACGACCCCGCAGAAGTTGCAGCCGATGATCATTGGCCCATCCACCGCGCCGCTCCGGCCTTCAAAGACCAGAGCCCGGCAGCGGAAATTTTTGAAACCGGAATCAAAGTCGTCGACCTCATCGCACCGTATGCGAAAGGCGGGAAAATCGGCCTCTTCGGCGGCGCAGGCGTCGGCAAGACAGTCTTGATTCAGGAACTCATTCACAACGTCGCGACCGAGCACTCCGGCTGCTCCGTCTTCTGCGGCGTCGGTGAACGCACCCGTGAAGGCAACGACCTCTGGGGCGAAATGAAAGAATCCGGCGTTCTCTCCAAAGCCGCCCTCGTCTACGGCCAGATGAACGAACCGCCGGGAGCCCGTATGCGTGTCGCCCTGACCGGCCTCACCATGGCGGAATATTTCCGTGATAAAGAACACCAGGACGTCCTGCTCTTCATCGACAACATTTTCCGTTTCGTCCAGGCAGGCTCCGAAGTATCCGCCCTGCTCGGCCGTATGCCGTCCGCCGTCGGTTACCAGCCGACCTTGGCGACCGACATCGGCGAACTGCAGGAACGCATCACCTCGACCAAAGACGGATCCATCACCTCCGTCCAGGCCGTATACGTCCCGGCAGACGACCTGACCGACCCGGCACCGGCCGGCGTCTTCAGTCACCTCGACGCGACCACCGTCCTCAACCGTTCCATCGCAGAACTCGGCATCTACCCGGCCGTCGACCCGCTCGACTCCACCAGCCGTATCCTCGATCCGAACGTCCTGGGCGAAGAACACTACACCGTCGCGCGCGGCGTGCAGGCCATTCTGCAGCGCTACAAAGAATTGCAGGACATCATCGCCATTCTCGGTATGGAAGAACTTTCCGACGAGGATAAAATCATCGTGGCACGTGCCCGTAAAATTCAGAAATTCCTTTCCCAGCCCTTCTTCGTGGCGGAACAATTCACCGGCCAGTCCGGGAAATACGTCCCCCTGAAAGAAACCATCCGCGGCTTCAAAGAAATCCTGAACGGCGAGCACGACGACCTGCCGGAAGGCGCGTTCTATCTCGTGGGAACCATTGACGAGGCAATCGAAAAGGCGAAACAGATGCAGAAGGGGGAATAAGCCATGGCTGATACCCTGACACCACTCCACGTGGAAATCATCACGCCCGACGGCTCCGTCTACGCGGCTGACGGCGTCAAAATGGTCGTAGCCCGCGCGACGGACGGCGAATTCGGTATCCTGAAAGGCCACCTGCCCTTGGCAGCGGCCCTCGAAATCGCCCCCGTCCGGATTGTGACCGAGACCGGCGAGACACAAATCGCCGTCTTCGGCGGATTCTTGGAAAACAAGGACAACAACGTCAATATCATCGCACCGCTCGCCGAGCTTGCGAAAGACATCGACGTCGCCCGCGCCGAAGCGGCAAAGAAACGCGCAGAAGAAAGACTGGCCCATAAGACGGCGGACCTCGACGTCGAAAGAGCCCAGTCCGCTCTCCAACGCGCCCTCGTCCGTCTCCAAATCGCAGGAAAAATGTAAGTGAAATGAGAAAAACTCCCGATGACAATGTCGGGAGTTTTTTTGTTGTGGCGGTTTGGCTTTTTCGTCAGGCGCAAGATAGTTATTAGCTGTTAGTTGTTAGCCGTTAGTTTTTGGCGTCTC
>CAVEYT010000012.1:0-16511 GCA_963619995.1 Acutalibacteraceae bacterium
GGTGCCGACGCGTCTCGCGGCCTTAAGTGGTAAGCACCGCTACAGCTCATCAAAAATTTCGCGTCTCTTTCGACGTAAGCATTTAAGGCCGAGCGGCGGCGCCCCCGGAGTACAGGCGAATTTTGCCCTGGCGGCGGTTTCTTTCCTTTGCTTCGTTTCCTTTCTTTCCCGGGAAAGAAAGGAAATGAAGAACGACAGGAGTTCTGCGGGAAACCGCCCCGCGTGACCCGCGCCGTCAGGCGCATTCCGCAAAGCGGAATCAATCACGCCGAAAGGCGCGAACAAAGAATCACCCCGCGTGATTTTTTTCAGCCCGCGCTGTCAACGGCAGCGGCGCGCGCGGTGAGCGCTTCGTAAAATTCTTCTTTGCTTTCGACAAAAGAAATGAGTCGGAAGGAAGATTCCGGATAGAAACCTGTTTCCTGCATATGCAGCAGCAAATCGCGCAGCGCGTCGTAGAAGCCGTTCACGTTGAGGATGAGGCAGGGGGCTTGGATGTTTCCGAGATGAATTTGGCAGAGAATCTCGCTGAGCTCTTCCAGCGTCCCGACGCCGCCCGGGAACGCGACGAAAATGTCGCCGTATTTCATCATGACGGTGCGACGGGTGGACATATCGGGCGTGACGACGAGATCGGTGAGGCCGGGCAGATCGACGCCGTCGTCGATGAAGGCTTGCGGCTCGACGCCGACGACGCGGCCTCCGGCGGATAGGGCCGCGCGGGCGAGTGTACCCATGAGTCCAGTCTTGGAGCCGCCGTAGACGAGCGTGTGACCGTTTCGTCCGATCCACGTCCCGATGTCTTCGGCCATTTCCGTGTAGAGCGGATCGTTTCCTTCGCGGGAGCCGAGATAAACGGTGATATTCATGCCGGTGTCCTTCTTTCGCGATTACAGAGTGAAGTGATGCACGTCGTCCCAGTGACGGCGAATGGCGATATCGGCGGAAAGGTCGGTATTGTCGTAGAGGATGGACCATTGCGTATTGCTCGTGATGTCATTCGGATTCGGATCTTGGGCGGCGGCGCGCAGGGCATGCCAGCCGGTGTCGGCGTTTTCGGTGCCGGCCTCTTTGGCAAAGACGTCCAGCACGGCGTCGTAGCGCTCCTTTCCGTGGCCGTAGATGCCGTTCTTTTGGTGCGGCAGGACTTTGTCTTTGTAGAGATAGAAGAAATTGGTGATCGCGGGGGCCGGTGTGGCGACGAAACGTCTGTCTTCGCTGTCGCAATCGTATTCGACGATGCGGCCGTCGCCCGACGCGTCCGTGATGTAGAAATGGTAATCGCGTCCGGCTGTCGCGAGCATGTCATAACCGGAGAGGAGCTCGACGGCTTCTTCTGTCGTGGCGGCGCGGTCGAGCACGAGACGAATGGCGAGCGACGTGCCGATGGCCGGTTTCCCCGTATCCTGGCGCGTCGGCTTGGAATCCAATGTGAGGACGGCGATGGAAACGCCTTTTTCATTGATGCCGTCCAAGCAGATGAAGGGCGCCACGAGCGTCGCGAGTTTCTTTGAGAAACTTTCTTCCGGCGCGTTCGCCGCGATGTTATTGAGCGCGGTGAAGGCGATGGAGCGGTAGCCGTTCTTCGGCGCGGTGCGAATGAAGAGAGCGGACGTGTCGTCCTTGAAATCGTAGTTTCGTCCCATATACACATGACCGTCCTGCGTTTTCAGCGTGAAAGCGGTGCACCCGAAATGCGGCGCTTCGATGTGAATGGGAAGGAGCGGCAGCGCTTCGGCGACGAAGGCATCGATGAGGCTCTGGTCGTCGTGAATGTCGGAGGCGATGACGGCGTCGAGATCGTAATCGTAACGGATGTCCATGGTGTACAGATTGTAGCCGTCTTGATACGACGTGAGCTGCTTGAGGCTGTCGATGCTTTGCAAGCGGCTGTGGTACAAGCCGTAAAACGCGGAAGCACCGGCGGCGCAGGCACCGAGCAAAGCGAGGAGAGAGTATTTCCACACGGTTTTCATAAGAAGGCTCCTTTCTTCGGAAATCCATACATATATCGTATTATAGCATAGGAAGAAGGAAACGGGGGAAACGGAAAGTTGGCGTTTAGCTTTTCTGTCAGGCGCGAGATAGTTATTAGCGGTTAGCTGCTAGCTATTAGTTCCGGGCGTCTCATGGAGATCGAGACGTCAGACATCAGACGGTCAGACGTCAGACTTTAGCGGTGTCGCTTCGCGACAATTTTGAAATGCGGCCAAAGGCCGCCACCTGCACTGCTAACTACTCACTACTCACTGCTAACTTTTTTACGCATTTTGTGCGGCCAAAGTTTAAAATGTCATCTTGCTATAAAAAGTTTTTATGACAATAGGAGACATTAGTACGATTGAGATTATTTTGCTATAAAAATATTTTATTATATTTATAAAAGTTTTTCTTGAAATTTGAGCGGGGAAGATAGTATAATGCGACGTCAATATGGGGAAGTCTCGCTTTTTCCGCCATATCGATTTGAATCGGATTCATTTTATGCGGGCGATGAGTCGGCTTGCATGGTGAGAATAGGAGAAAAATATGAAATTCGCACGGAAAGTTTTGAGAGAAGATGCGCGTCGTCAGGGGAAACTGCCCGGAGAGAGGACGCTTCGGCTGGTGATGGCGTCCTTGGTGGCGATGCAATCTTTCGCGCCGCTGGTGGCCGCTGCAGCGGAGGCATCCGTCGCGAGCCAAATCACGCGCGTGGATGGGACGTCGGTAAACTTTAACAACGGCGTCGCCGATGTGTATGCGGAAAAGGTGCAGGGGAATCTTGGGATTAACCGTTTCACCGATTTTTCCGTGGCCGAGAAGAATACGGCGAATATGTATTTCAAAGAGCAGGGCGGCTCGACGGAAGCGACGGACCTCGTGAATTTCGTTTCCAATCGGATTGATATCGCCGGTACGGTGAATGCGCTGCGGGGGAGCGAAGTCGGCGGGCATCTCCTCTTTGTGAGTCCGGAAGGGATGGTTGTAACGTCCACGGGCGTCATCAATGCGGGGAGTCTGACGATTGCGACACCGACGGAAGATTATTTCGAAAAGATGAAACTCGATCCCAAGGATACGAGTGATAAAGCGAAGACGGTCAATATTTTTGATGCGACATCGGATGAGCTGGGGACGCTTCTCAAAAATTACACGGCGGACACGATGGTACCGGCGACGCTCGCTTTGAATGCGGACGGCTCGATTGCCATCGCAGGCAAAATCAATGTGAAGACGGCGGCGACGCTGATGGCGGGGGCTGTTAAGGTTGGAGATACGGGCGTCGTGCGGAATGCGATGGATTTCTCACAGATTTCCAATCTCGGCAAGGCGGATCAGACGGCGCTTGCCGAGCAAAATCGCTTGGATCTCACGAAGGATGCTTACGGAAATATTGTGCTTCGCGGCGTGACGGAGACGACGGTGGACGGCACGGTGGATGCCGGAAACGGCGCGGCAATCGTCAAGGCGGAGAATGAAGTCACGGTGGATCTCACGGCGGAGGATGCTGAGAAAGCGGGCCTCGTGAATTTTGACGCGGCCGCTTCGACTGCGACCGTCACGGTAAACGGCAGCGTGAAAGGTGCCAGTGTCGATGTGTCTGCGAAAGCGACGGCGACGTTCAAAGGAAATATCGTGAATAAGCCGGCGGAGAAAAAAGAGGGCGAGGGCAGCGCGGACGATAAAGCAAAGACGGACAAGATTGCGGAAGGCGCGAAAAAGACGGGCGCTTTGAAGAAGATTTCCGATACGGCGAAAAAATTCTTCGATAAAACGAATGTGCTCATGGATGAGAGCGCGGCCGGTGCGACCGTTTCCATCGGACAAAATGCGAAAGTGGAATCGACGGCGGGCGATACGAATATCCGGGCGGAAAGTGCGGTCAAGAATGATTTGTCTCTCACGATTCAACCGATCGTGACGAAAAAAGCGGGCGATAAAGAATCCAAGAGCGACGATGTCACGAAGACGTATTTTACGGGCGCGTCCATTTACAACGGTTCGACTTCGGCGGCGAATGTCACGATTTTGGGTGACGTGAAAGCGAAGGGGAATCTCGCGATTTCGGCGGATGCGACGAATGCGTCCACCGTGGCGACGACGATTCAGAAGGCGAATGCCGAGGACGCTACGTCGTACATGAATGCGGTCGTGAATGTCGTCACCCATACGACGGCGGCGGCGGTGAATTTGGCGGAAGGGGCAAAAATTTCCGCGGGCGGCGCACTCAAGGCGACGGCGAATACGGATACGGCGCTCGATGTGTCCGCGAAAATTGCGACGGACAACAAAGCGGTCGTTTCTACGGCGATCAATCTCGTCGGGACGGAAACGGATGCGAGCATCAGCGTGGGGACGACGCTTACCGGTGCGTCCGTGGAAACGAGCGCGAAGAATACGGTTTCCAAATTGAATATCACGACGGATAACGCGTATGAAAAGACGAGCACAGATGATTCGTCTTCCGGCGGCACGTCCGGCGGTTCCGGCGGTGAATCCGGCGGAGCATCGGGCGGATCCGGGGGTGCGTCCGGCGGTGAATCCGGTGGTTCCGGAGATACGTCCGGCGGAGCTTCGGGCGGCTCCGGTGAGTCTTCCGGCAGCGGCTCCGGTGAGGCATCCGGGGATACACCGGCGGCCGGTGATGATTCCGTCGAAGAAAATGTCATCGAGACGGAGGCGACAGCTCCGGCGGACGACGGCGAAATCTCTGCGGCGGCGGCTTTGAAAGCGCTTCTGGGAAGCGACGACGCTTCCGAAAAAGAGGAGAGCGGGATTTTGGCTGCCAACAAAGACGCCGACGAGAAATCGGCCGCGACGTCCGGCGATACGGATGCGGTGAAAAATGAAAAGGGCACGGCCTCGACCGATACGGAACAGAAGACGGAGATGAAGGGCGACGGTGCTACGGAAGCAGAGCAGAAAGCATCGTCCGAAGCGAAAGAGAAGAAGGAAGCGGAAAAGAAGAAGACCGGATGGAATGAATATGTCGATATCGGCGCGTCCGTCATGGTCGGCAATTTCAAAAATGCGGCGACGGTCGCTGTCGGTGCGACGGGAAAAATCGTTTCTACGGGCGATGCGACGGTGAAAGCGGATACGGAACTTGCGAAATCGTCCATCAACACGGTGAATACGCTTCTCAATACGAATACGGATACGAAAGCGGTCGTGTCCGCTGCCGTGGCCGTGAAGAATATGAAAAACAATGCGTCCGTCATTTTGGCGGGGAGCGACGCGAAGCATGACAGCATTTCCGCGGGCGGCGCGGTGAATTTGTCGGCGAATGTCGTCGATCAGCCGGCGGGCGCGGACGATAAGCAGGAAGCGACGATGGTGACACAGGCCTTTGTGTCGACGGATGTCGGCGATAAAGGCAAGACGGTCATTCCTTTCGGCGCGACGGGCACGGTCGGGATTGAAAAGGTGACCGGAAACGCCAATGTCTACATCGGAAAGAACGCGAAAGTCACGGCGGGCGGCGCGGCGACAATCGAATCGACGGTGTCCGGGCAGGATGTCATGCAAGCCGGGAAGGAAGTCCTCAAGAAGGAAACGAAGAAGGACGAAGGCACGAGCGGCGGCGAGAGTGGCGGATCCGAAGGTGGTGGAAGCAGCGGGTCAGGCGGAAGCAGCGAATCCGGCGGCGATGCGAGCAAGGACGCCGCGGCCAATGACGATTCTTCCACGCCGACGTCCTCCGGAAACAAAGTGGGCCTCGGCGGCACGGTCGCGGTACAGAATCGGTATATGAATGCCAAGACGGAAGTGGCATCCGGCGCGGAGATCACGGCCGGTGATATCGCCCTGTCTTCCAAAAATACGACGACGGCGGCGGCCTCGGCTGTGGGCGGCGCGAAGACGAGCAATGTCGGCGTGACGGGCATGGTTTCCTACATGGGCGGCGAATCGAATGCGCGCGTCCTGGTCGACAGCGGCGCGAGTCTCCAAGCTTCCGTCAATGGGACGGGCAAAGAGGCGACGACGGGCACGGTTTCTATTTCCGCCGAAAATGCATCGACAATTATCAATAAAGCGGGGCTGACGGATATTTCCAAAGGCACGGCCATCGGCGCTTCCGTCGGCGTCGTCTCTTATGATGTCCTTTCCGAAGCGAAAATCAAAAATTTCACGGCGGATGCGGCAGCGGCCAAAGGGACGTTCTCGGCGACGGCGTTTTCGGTCGCGTCTGCGAATACGAGCACCATCAAAAACAGCACGGTGGCCGGTGTGACGAGCGGCGACGACTCGAAGCCGGATGAAAAGAAGGAAACGGAAAGCAAGGACAGCGCGGGCGGCGCGGCGCTCAAAGTCCGCGACGAAAAGACGGAAGAGGGCGGCGACAGCAGCGAAAAAGCGGTCGAACTTGCCAAGGTGTCCGTCAGCAGCGAAGGCAAGAAAGAGGAAACGACGGTGAAAGATCCGTCGGCACCGTCCGAGGCGGATACGGAAGTGGCGAAGGACGCCGACGGCAATGCGGATACGCAGAGCGATGAAAAGACGGAGGCGCAGAAGAAAGCGAATTCGACGGTGAATATCGCGGCGGCGGGCGCTGTTTCCTGGAATGACGTGAAGACGTCGGCCATTGCGGAAATGTCCGGCATCACGGTGACGGGCGTCGGGGATAAAGCGTCGGCGAAGGTCGAAGCGACGGATACGAGTCATATCGCGGCGGACAGCGGCGCGACGGCGCTCATCAAAGAAGGAAAAGAGAAGGAAACGACGAAGTTCGGCGTGACGCTTTCGGGCGGCGTGGCCGGAAACGATCTCTTGAAGACGACGAGAGCCACCATGGATGGCGTGACGCTTCAAAACATGGCGTCCGTTTCCAATGCGGCGACGAATACCGGCGTGCAGCAGGCGACGGGCATGAGCGTCGGCACGTCGAAAAAAGCGGGCAAAGGGTTCTCCGCCGTGGCGTCGGCGAGTGTGAATTATGCGACGAATCGCGTGACGGCCGAAATGAAGAATGTGATGACGGGCGGCGTCGTGACGAATATGGCCAGCGATAACGATATCCAGATCGCAGGCGGTCTCTCCAAGGATAAAACGATGCAGACGGTGGGCGTCGGAGCCGCCGTTTCCATCAATAAAGTCAAAAATGACATATCGGCTCTGATTTCCCGCGGGACATACGGCACGGAGACGGCATCGGCCACGGTGACGAACGCGGCGTACAGCAATCTCACGCAAATCGGCGGCGCGGCTTCGATCGGGATTGCCGAGGGTGATACCGCTTATCTGGGGCTCAATGCGGCCGTCGCGGTGAATACGGTAAAAAATACGCTTTCGGCGACGATGGAAGATGCGAAGATTTATGCGAATGGCAGCGGAGTCACCAATGTGGCGAAGGACGGTGTGTCGCCGGGAGCGGAGGCGCAATCGCAGCTCATTTCTTCGATAAAAGAGATGGTGAAGGAGGGCTTTGATGCGCTGGCGAACGATGTCGCAACGGCGGTGGGCAAGGAAATCGGTCTGAAAACCGATGAAAACGGCGATCCCACGACCACCGGCAAGGCGGAAGAGGATAAGGAGTCGCAGGTCGAGTATACGGTGGAAGATTATGTCGGCTTGGCGAAAACATTGACCAATGCCGGGAATATCATCTCGACGGGAGCTTTCTCTTTGTCCAAAGGAACCAACGCGTCTGCGGCGGCAGCCGTTTCCTATGCGAGCGTGCAAAATGATGTGAAAGCCAATATCCGCGGCAGCACGATTGTCGCGAACAGCGTCAGCACGGAGAGTCATACCGAAACGCTCATGGTCGATGCGGCCATCGGCAGCGCGTATTCCAAAGAAGCGAAAGGCATGGCGGCAGCGGGATCCGTCGCGCTCTCCAAGATTCAAAATACGACGGAAGCGACAATCGAAGACAGCACGATTACGGTGGGAACCACGCTGGCGGAAGATTTGACGCCGATGCAAGGGAGTGTGACGGCGGCGGCGTCGAACAAGTCTTTCCTCATCACGGCGGCCGGAGAAGCCACGGCGGGGTCGACCTATGCGGCGTCCGGTATGGGCTGGGCGCAGAATACGCTCGGCAATACCACGATTGCCAAGGTTCTCGGCAGCACGATTGCCACATCCGATGAGGATGTCGCAGGATTGGCTTTGGGTGTCACGGCGGACAATACGAGCAAAGTCTATGCGGTGGGCGCAGGTCTCGGAGTCGGTCTCGGCAAGGGCGCGAATATCGACGGCGCATTTGCGGGAAACACGGGGACAAACAGCACGCAGGCCCTCGTCGACAAGAGCGATAAAAACGATAAAACGACCGTTTCCAATGCGGGATCGGTCAATGTCGCGGCGAGTAGCGCTTCGACGCAAAAAGCGATTGCGGGCAATATCGGTGCCGGAAACAAGACGGTCTCCGTGGGTGGCGCGGTCGCTGTGAATAAACTCGGCTCGGAGGCTGCGCACCAATCCGTCTCGGCGGCGCTCAAAGCGTCCGATGTGACGACGGTCATCGGTTCCACGGTTTCCGTTTCCGCCAAAGATAAGGATTCGCTCCTCACCGTTGCGGCGGGCGGCGGCGTCAAAGCGGGCGGCGGTGTCGGCGTTTCCGCACAGGGAAGCGTGGCGATTTCGCGTCTCTACAAAGACAGCCGAGCGGAAATGGAAAATGCATCCATTGACAAAGCGTCCGGTGATGGAAACGCGACGGTCGCCGTCACGGCCGAAAGCACCGGAAATATCACGGGAAGCGGCGCGGCGATGTCGACTTCCGCAGGCGGCGGCGTCAATGTCGGCGGGGCGGCCGGTGTCTCTTTGGTGACGCTGGCCGGGGAGACGTCCGCGACGGTGAAGGGCGGCATGCTGGAAGTGGAAGATGCGTCCGTCAAAGCCAAGAGCGAGCGTAAAGTCCTCAATGTCGGCGTCGGGCTGGGCCTTGCGGGCGGCAAGGCGGTATCCGTGAATACCGAAGCCAATGTGGCAGTCAACAAATTGGCGAATCACGTCTACGCCAATGTGGTCGACGCGACGGTGCATGCGGATAACAACGTCGTCGTATCGGCCGCGAATACGAGCTCGCTCAAAAATTACGGCGGCGGGCTGAGTCTGTCCGCGTCTTCCGGCGTGGCTTCGGTCGGCGTCGGCGCGACGGTTGCTGTGAATACGATTTCCGGTGATACTATCGCGACGGTGTCCGGCTCGGATATTTCTGCGGCCGGAAACGGCGATGCCGTCAAAGTCACGGAATACACGGAATCGACGACGGAAAAAGGGAAATTCACGTCTGCCGAGAAAGAAAAGAAAGGCTTCGTCGTCACGGCGGACAGCCAGCAGGAATTGAAAAATGTATCCGTCACGGCGGGCATCGGCGCGGCGGCGAAAGTCGGTGTCAGCGTGGATGCGACGGTCGCGACGAATCAAATTTCCGGTACGACAGCAGCGAAGGTTCTCAATACGGATATCAATCGATATGCGATGGAAGTCGGCGACGCGGCGGTGCTGGCGCATGATGAAACGAATGTCAGCAGCATCGTCGGGACGCTCGGTGTCGGCGGCGGGGCGCTCGCCGGTGTGGATGCCGGTGCGGCGGTCGATACGAATACGTTCAGCCGCGATACATCGGCTCTCGTGGAAGGAAAGTCGGTCAATGCCAAAAATCTTTCCGTGCGGGCGTCCTCGGCGGCGGATATTTCCGCGATTGAGCAGGATGCCGGTGTCGGCGGCGGCTTTGTCGGCGTGGGCGCTTCGGGCGCCGTTTCCGTGAATCGATTCACCGGTACGACGACGGCGGCGATGACCGGTGTCGAGGCGGCGGCCGATTCGGCGGATGTCAGCGCGAATACGGCGAAGAAGACAAGCATTCTCACGGGTAGCTACAATGTAAAAGCCGGTGCCGCAGCCGTTTCCGCTACGGCGGGCGTCATCACGGTGCGTGATGAAAGCAAGACGATGGCGGCGATCAATCGTTCGACTCTGGAAACCGACAAGGCCGCCTCGGTGTACGCGGGAAATACGGAACTTCTCTCGACGAAAGCCATCAATGCCAGCCTGGCCATTGGCCTCGGTGCCGGTGTGGGCGCGGCCGTTTCTGTGAACAATTTGGAAAATACGGTGAGTGCTTCCGTTTCCGATTCAATCGTCACGGCGGATGAGGATGTTTCCGTCAAAGCTCGGAATGATTTCAAACTCGAAAGCACAAATGGGTCTGGTGGCGCAAGCATTGTGGGCGTCGGTGTCGGCGTGGCCCTCAATAACATTCGGAGCGCCACGGCGGCGTCTGTATCCGGCGGCAGCCTCACGGCGAAAAATATCGATGTGGAAGCGGAGGAAACCCGCGGAATCGAGGCGCTGGGTGTGGCAGCGGCAGCGGGTCTTGCCGGAATCGGCACGAATGTGAATATCAACCATATCGGGACGGCGCTCGCCGATACGTATGCATACGACGGCGGCTCTTACAGCACGAGCGAAATTCGTCAAAAAGCGCTGGACGGGCTCGCCACGGCCGACAAAGCGACGGCCAAACTCGCTTCGTCCGGGTACGCGAAGGAAGCGGGCGCGACGGCGACAGCGCATCAATCGGAGCAGGCAAATGATGCCGGCTGGAATAGCCAAAAGACGGACACGAGAACGCCCGGCGTCTCGACGTCTTTGTCCAATACGACGCTGACGGCGGAGAAAAATGCAAATATTTCCGGGGAAGCGACGACGAATGGGACCATCGATTTGAAACAGGGCACGGCGGGCGCCGTCGGTGTCAATGTGGCCGTCGGCATCACGGATATGAAGACGAATAATCAAGTCAATGTCGAGGGCAGCACCGTCACGGGGCAGAAACTCACGGTGGCGGCGGACAACGGCGGGGAAATCACACAGCAGGTCCAGCAGGCGTCTGCGGGCGCCGGAGCCGTCAATGTCGCGGTGTCCCGTCTCATCCGGAGCGGGGAGAATGCGGTGAAGATTTCCGCGTCCACCCTCAAAGCGGAAACGCATCGCGTCGCCAATGCGGCAACGAATGCCAATGAGTCGACCGAGCTGAATATTTCCGCTTTGGAATCCTTGCAAATGACGAACAGAGTCGAGGGCACGGGCTTCGGCGGCGTTAGCGTCGGCGTGCTTCTCGCCACGGTCGAAGACAAATTGAACAATACGATTGCCATCGATAACGGCAGCAAGCTTTCGGCCGTGGATTATACGACGGTCACGACGAGAGCGACGGAAACGAAGCTTGTGGATGGTAAACTTGTCACTACGCCAACAGACGTCGAGACAGAAAAGCCGGAATACAAGGAAATTCGTATCGCGGCGGCCAATACATCGAAGAGTGCGGCGGAATCGTATGTGAATGCCGCGGCGGCGGTGTCCGGCGATGCGGCGAAAGCGACGGCCATCATCGGAACGAGTGATCACAAGACCGGTATCAATCAGATTTCCATCGGTCAAAACAATACGTTGGAAGCGTCCGCTCTTCATGTGCTTTCGACGAATGCGGCGGAAGCGTCGGCGAAAGTCGGCTCGGTGGGAGCGAGCCTCGTCAAGGGCGGCGGCGTCGTTTCCCGTGCGGAAGCGTACGGCACGAGCGAAATCGGCATCGGAGACGGGACGAAGATTGTCGCCGATAATGTGAATGTCCTTTCTTTGGGCAAAATGAAAACGAATGCCGACACGCGGGGAATCAATGTGGGGCTGGTCGATGTCGTCGTCAATCGCGCCTATGCGAATTTGTACGGCCAAGTCGGCGTCCGCGTGGGAGATATTTCCTTTACGTCCCATCAATGGGTCGACACGCAGACGAAGGCCATCAATGAGCAAGGCGAGACGCAAATCGTGGCGGGCCACATCACATCTGCGGAAGGCGGCGCTTTGACGATGGGCGCCTATGACGATTCGACCAATACGGCGAATGTCGACGGAAAGACGGTCGGCGGCGCGGCGGCGTCCGGTACGAATGAAGCGTATACCGAAAGCGACAGCCATGTCACGATGGAACTTTCCGCCAAATCCATGGACGCGAAATCGGTGACGCTGGCGGCGGGAAGCGGCGTGACGAGCATTGCCAAAGCGAACGGCGACGGCGGCGGTATCGTGAATATCAGCCCGGTCGCGGCCAAAGCGGTCAATTCCGTGAAGTCCGATACGAAACTTGTCGTGAGCGGGAATTACAATATTTCCGGTGATTTTTCCGCAGCGACGGTCAATCATGCCAATACGAAGATGATGACGGATGCGTTGAGTGCGACCGTGGCCGGTGCCGGTGGGACGAGCGCGACGAACACGGCCGATCAGAAAGCGGAAACGACTGTTTCCGATGCGGTCATCAAAGCGGATGGCAAAGTGGGCATCGGCGCGGAAAACAATTACACATTCAGCCCGATCGACGGACAGAATTACATCATTAAAGGAAATGGGTACGGCGCCCTCAGTGTGGCGACGGCAGGTCTCACCAATACCGTCAACAGCACGGCGACGACGAATTTGGGCCATGTGACATCCGAAGGCGAGCAGAAATATTGGGCCGAGACGACGAACAATATCACGTCCGATGCTTTCGTGTACGCCCTCGGCGTCGTCGGCAGCGGCGCGTTCATGAGCAATGAACTCAATGTCAAATCCGACAATCTGGTCACGACGAAAGCGGGCACGACATTGAAGACACTCGGAAAAGACAGCGATATTATTTTCGGCGTGGCCGATGAAGAAACCATCACCAATCGTGCGAAAGCGGAAAACAGCGCGGGCCTGGCCGGTGCGGTCTTCGGAAAGACGACCAACAATATCACGAGAAACAATAAGGTGAAGATTGACGGCAATATTTACGGTCGCCGCAATGTGAGCCTGTATGCCGGTAAATTCGATACGGATGAATTTTCGACGCTCAATCTGAAAACGGATGCGGAAGTGTTCAATCGTTCCGTCATTCCGATATCCGGGAAACCGTCTCTGGTCAATAATTTCACGCAGAACAATATCGTCGACATCAATGGGAATGTCGAATCGGTGCAGAATGTGAATTTGTACGCCGATGCGGGGAAAGAAAACATCAGCTGGTTCGTCGGATTCTACACGGCTTACGGCGGCAAGGGCGATCCGCAATATGTCGCCAAGACGAACGGAAAACTCAATGTCGATCAGGACGGAAACCCGACGGGCGGGAACTACCAAACGGACAATCATGTGACGGTGACGGGAAATGTCACGGCCGGTGTTTCCCATTATCAAAAAGTCACGATCGGCGGCGATACGTACCAAGGTCTCGTCGTATTGACGAAAGAGCAATACGAGCACATGAGTGCGTATTATCAGAAGAAAGGCCAGAGCGTGCCGACTAATTATGTCGCCCTTTTGAGCGATGCGGATTACGAAAAACTGTCGGCGGCCGAAAAAGCGAATGCGGCTTATCGGAAGATGAGCGATTTCGTAAAGATTTATGATGAAGACGGAAACGAAACGGACAAAGCGGGGATTTCCGCTTCCGATTTCACTGTCGGCACGTACAATTATGTCAGCAATATCGAAAGCCGTATCACGGAATTGGTGAAGCTCATCCGTGAATATCCGGAAGGCAGCAGTGCGCGCTTGGGATATGAAGCCGAATATGCATCCTTGATGGGCATGTTGGTCGCGGCCGGTCTGGCGAAGTATGACGAGACGGCCAAAGATTATAAAGTGTCCGGCGAACTCTATGTGAATTACATCAATTTGCCCGACATGGTGGCGTCCGGCGGGAATATCAACGCCCAGACGAGCAATATTTCCGGCAGCGGCACGCTCACGGCCAAAGGGACACCGACGATTGATATCGAGAATAATACGTCCCTGGCGACGGATGTGCATTCTGTCATTGTGACCGAGCCGGGCGGCAAAATGTATTACAATACGCTTTCCATGGACTCGGCGGCGGATATCGCAAAAGCCAATCAAGATACGAGCCGGACGGTCGGCGCGCTCCATGTGTCGGAGGGCCAGGCGGGGACGATCACCATTCACGGGAACGCGCAGAAATCGTCGGCAATGGCCACCGATCAGATGCATTATCTCGTGGACGGAGAAGAAAAGACGGTCCCGATTGTGTCGGATATCAATATTCGCGGCGAAGTGTACGCGAAGGAAGGCACCGTCGAAATTCGGAGCCAAGCCGATGATATCGTCGTGTCCGGGAAAAATGAAAAGACCGGCAAGGAAACGGCGATTCACGGCAAGACGGTCAAGCTCATTGCTTCGCAGGGCAGTGTCACGCAAAGCTACATCGACGGGATTGAAAATATCGGCGGCGATGTCAAAGAGCAATACAAGGATAAGTACACGGCCGATTACAAAAAAGTAGAAGGCGAGACAAAATACACTGCATCGGGGGCGCAAGTGGTTTCGACGACCGGCGGGCGTATCGCGGGCGGAAATATTTTCATCAATGCGGCCGATGTCAATCTGAACGGCACGGTGCAGAGCGGTTACGATAATTTCTACGTGACGATTTCCGCGGATACGAAGCTGGACGACCAGAATCATATCAGCGCGACGGGGACGAAGACCGTCGAGAATCGTCTGGCGGAAATCGAGAGCAGCAATGCCGGCAGAAACGTGACGGATCACAGCGTCCTCGGGAATCCGAATTATTGTGTCATCACGGGCGGCGAGACGTACAACGAAGAGAAAGGCTACTACGAATACGTCGTGCCGGTGTACTACAACCCGACAACGAAGACACTTTTGACGCCGGATGTCGAAAGCAAGGGCGGAAATATTTTCATCAATGGACGCCTCTCCTCCACGGGCAGCGGAAAAATCATCTGCCTGGACGGCGTTTCCGATATTCACATCACGAACAATCTGTCCAACGATCTCACGACGGGGAATCTTGTCGCCAATGACGTCGAAGGCTTAGTGCGCCTCGGTGACACACAGTCGAAGACCATCACGGAAATCACGCGCGATGGCGACGGCAATCTGAACTACAAGACGTACGCCATGGTGAAGTCGGGGAGTACGGAAGCCGGGGATTTGACGTGGGATAGCTCGAAGAGCGGCTGGAACGCTGATTACACCTATCTCACCAAGAGTGAGGACGGCAAGACCGCATATTACCATCCGACGACGGGCCTTCGCTACAATTGGACGGAAGGAAAACAGGTCGGCACGACGACAACTTATGAAGCCACCTGGTATAAGAAATGGTGGGGTCTGTCTTCTTCTAAATCCGAATTGGAACAAAAGATGAAAGACCAGCAGCAGTCGGAAAGCGGGAGACCGGCCGGGGATTCCACGCAAGGGAAGACAGACGGGACGTATATCGGCGTCAATAATAAGGCGACCACGGATGATGTATTGGATGTCTTCGATTATTACAAAGTGACGGAAAATTCGTCAAAGATTGATGAAGAGCGGCATTGGTCGCAGGGATTCTTTGGTTGCCATAAATATACGTACATTCGCTGGACGAATACGAAAGGGGAAGAATTTGCCCGCACGTACAGCGTCAAGGCCGACCAGAGCGTGCCGATTACATTCATCGGCGCGATGGACGGAAACAGTAAGACGAGCGTCGTTTCCCAAGGCAATATCAATCTCGTCGGTTCCGTCGGAAATGTGGATACGTATCAAGATGCAAGCGGCGTGTCCGTGAAGGGCCATGTGACCATCGAATCGAAAGCGGGAAATATCGTGCAGACGGGCGGCGCCATTTACGGTGCGGACGTATCGCTGACGGCGGCCGGTGATATCAAAGACATCGAAATCACGGCGGGCGATTCTCTCAATCTGTCGGCGGTAAACAAAGGCTCCTTAGATAGCCAGAATATTTCCGTGACTGTCTCCGCTGCCACTGCCGGTGCGAAGGGCAATGTGAATCTGACCGGCGCGGGGTATGCCGGTGCGGGCGAGGAGGAAACGGATTCGTTCAAGCTCGTGACGAAGGGGAAAGAAGGAAATATTGTCACGGCCGACGGCACGACCGTTTCCGCCAAGCGCATCGATTTGACGAGCACAAACGGCAGCATCACGGCCGCTGTGAATGCGGGGCAGATGCCGATTGACAGCGATACGCTCTCCGCGAGTGTCAATGCGCAGGCGGCCAAGAATATCACGCTCACGCAGCAGACGGGCGATATGCGCATCGGGACCATTGACTCGACCGGCGGCGATGTGACGCTCAATATTGCGGGCGGCAGTGTCATCGATGCCCTCCCGTACGGCACGCTCAAGACGTCTGATGAAAGCGCGCTTCTCGAAAAATGGCGCGCGATGGGTCTCTTGGGCGGCAGCGACACCGGCACAGCGATGATCAAAGAGAAACAAGAGGCCATCGATGCCTACAATGCGCAAGCCGAAAAAGAGGGTAAAGAAAAAATAGAGAATTATACCGCGTGGGACGAAAAAGCGTTGCTGTACACGATCGAAGACAGCGTCATGAATCCGACGTCCGACACGCTTCCGTCCACGTCCGATAAAGCACCGAATGTCAAAGGAAACAACATCACCATCAATGTGAGAGACAATGCGGGGCTTGACAGCGATACGGAGACGACGATCAATTCCAAGGATTTCGGAAATGCGGGCCAAGGCCTCGAAAACCTGAAGACGGT
>CAVEYT010000013.1:0-16044 GCA_963619995.1 Acutalibacteraceae bacterium
TTATATAAAACTTTTCCTGTTTCCGCAATCCTCCGCGCCATACTTTCCGCGCATACGACAACATACAAAAAGAAGCCACAAAAAAACTCCGAGTCCGAAGACTCGAAGTTTTTCACTGCATATTTTATGCCGTTTCCTCTTCTGTTTCCGATTTTTTCGAGAGACGGGCGTTGCGCATACTGTTTCCGTGCTCATGCCATTTCACCCAGAGGGAACTCGCCACGCAGATGGAGGAATACGCGCCGCTGATGAAACCGATCATCATGACGAGTGCGAAATTTTTCGTCGTATCGCCGCCGAAGAAATAGAGCGACGCCACGGCGAACATCGTCGTCGTCAGCGTGTAGCAGGAGCGGCGAATGGTCTGATGAATGGAATCGTTCGCCAGCACTTCGTAGCTGTCCGTCTTTTTGTGCGTGTGCAAATTCTCGCGAATGCGGTCGAAAATGACGACGGATTCATTCATGGAATAGCCGAGCACCGTCAGAATGGCCGCGAGGAAACTGCCGTCGATTTCCAATTGGAAGAAAGCAAAAATCCCGAGCACCATCAAAATATCGTGCGAAATGGCCGCAATGGCCGAGATGGCGATGCGATGCTCAAAGCGAAGCGACATATAACCAATGAGGAACGCCATGCTGAGCACGACATTCAAGAGTGTGTGCTGCGTGACTTCCGAACCGATTACGGCGCCGACCGTTTCGATGCGATTCACTTCCACTTCGCCCAGACCGTCCGCGATGTGCGCAATGACGGTCTGCGCTTCTTCGCTGGAGAGATTTCTCGTCCGAATCATGACATTTCGTCCGCTCTCTTCATATGTGTCACCGGAGAGCTGAATGACACTCGTTTCCAGTCCGTCTTCTTTCAATTCTTCGCGCACGGCGGCGACGGTCACATTTTGCCCGAATGACAAATCCAGAATCGTACCGCCCGTGAAATCAATACCGAAATTGAATCCGTTCATCAGAATGGCCGCGATGGACAAAATCACCGCCAAGCCGGACGCCGTGAACCAGATTTTCCATTTTGAAATGATATTGAACCCGCTCATCTGTCGTACCCCGTCTTTCCGCCAAACCACCACGGATTGTGAATCCAGGAAGCGTTAATGAGGAGCATCAAAAGCGTGCGGCTCACGGTAATGGCTGTAAACATACTGACGGCGACGCCCAGGCCCAGCGTGAACGCAAAGCCTTTGACGGTGCCGCTGCCGAGGAAAAACAGAATGGCCGACGTGATGATGACGGTCATATTCGCATCGAAAATCGTCGTGAAAGCGCGTTTGAAACCGGCTTGCACCGCCAGACGCAAAATTTTTCCGGACGCGATTTCTTCTTTGAAACGCTCGAAAATCAAAATGTTCGCGTCGACGGCCATCCCAATCGACAGGATGACGCCGGCGATACTGGGCAGTGTCAGCGTCGCTTGAAGCGCGGACAAAATGCCGAGCAAAATCAAAACGTACACAAGGAGCGCGACGTCGGCGACGAAACCGGCCATGCGATACATGCCGAGCATGAAGAGCACGACGAGCGACAAGCCAATCGTGAAGGCCGTGACGGATTTATCTTTGGAATCCTGCCCCAAAGACGGTCCGACGGTGCGGACTTCCATGACGGACACTTTGACGGGGAGCGCGCCGCTGCGAAGCAGAATCGCGAGATCCTTGGCTTCATCCAGCGTCCGCTGCCCCGTGATGACGGCCGAGCCGCCGTTGATGGCATCATTGACGACCGGATTCGTCAGCAGCTCGCCGTCGAGATAAATCCCGATGTGACGCCCGATATTCGCCGATGTGAGCGCCGCGAATTTATCGCCGCCGGCATCCGTGAATTGGAGCGCGACGACCGGGCTCTTATTCTGCCCCATCTGCTCTCTGGCGTCTTTCAGGTCTTCGCCCGTCAGGCAGACTTCACCCTCTTCATTCTTAAATTCGAGGACGGCGGTCTTCCCAATCGTTTCAATCGCCTTTTGCGGATCCTTTTCCCCCGGAAGCTCGATGATAATTCTGTTTCCGCCTTCGCGCTGAATGATCGGCTCCGTGAGCCCCATCTCATTGATGCGCTTTTGCATGATGTTGATGACTTGGTTCACGGCCTCCGTCGTGACTTTGTTTTGCTCCGTGTCCTCCGCCTGCATGACGATATGCGTCCCGCCCTGCAGATCGAGCCCTTGCCGAATGCTGCCGGCCAACCATCCGATGGTGGTCGCAAAGACGGCAATAATGGCACCGATGACCAGAAAGAAACGCAATAACGCGCCCTTGCGAAGCGGAGCCGCTTTCTTTTCGTTCTCTTTCAAAATACAATACTCCTTTTTTCCGTGATGACGGCGCCCATGGACAAATCATGCGCCTCTGCCGGCACCGTCTCCGTCAGCTGAAAATCCCATACGACCGCCACCCGTTTTTCTTGTGAAACGCGGGAAAGAAATCTATCGTAGTAACCGGCGCCGCGCCCGAGACGATGCCCGGCTCCATCGACCGCCACCGCCGGAACCAGCACCCAATCCAAATCCTCCGGACGGGCCGTCTCATACCCCGGCGGCAAATCGCGAAGCCCGTGCGGCCCTTTCACAAAATGATCCATGTCCGAAAGTCGTCCCGCTTCCATCTGGAAATCCGGCAAGCAAACCGGGACGTAGATTTCTTTTCCCTCCGCCATGGCCGCGCGAATGAAATCGTCCAAATCGGCCTCGCCGGGAAGCGACAGATACGCCATGATTTTTTGTGCCTTTGGATACGCCGAAAACTGCAGCAACGCTTGTGTGAGCGAGGCTGTCAGCGCCACACGCTCCGTCTCCGTAAGCGCGCGCTGCCGATCCAGCATGGCACGCCGCAGCGCTTTTTTTCCTTCCGGCGCGGGCGTGCTCATTTTTCGGTCTCCGGTTTCTTCCCGTCGTCCTTCTCGTCCTCTTCCACCTCGACGACTTCTTCCACGATTTCGACTTCCTCATCATCGGAAGCCGAAGCGAGCGTCTTGGCAATCGCCGCCTTTTCAATCTGAATGATGACGCCTTCTGCGATTTCCAACAAAATATATGTCTCGCGAATGAGCTTCACGACGCCGTGAATCCCGCCGGCCGTGACGACATCGTCGCCGACAGAAAGCGCCGCCAAAAATTTCGTGCGCTCTTCCTCATGTTTCTTCTGCGGCTTATACATAAAGAAATAAAAAATTAAGGCCAATATAATAAAGGGCCAAAACATTTCCGCATATCCGATCAGTTGCTCCATACTCTCACCTCCGTCAATCGTAACGCCTCTATTCTACCACAGCCGCGGAAAACTGTCTTGAAAAATTTCAAAAGAAACGCAAAATAAAAAGCTGCCGCAGCAGCTCTTTCCAACATCAAAAATTATTCTGTTTCCGCATCCATCCGATTTTGCAATTTCCGGCGGAATGTGTCTTCGTCGTGGTAGCCCACGATGCGGCCGCGTTCCCGACCGTCCTCAAATAAAATATATGTCGGCGTGCCCGTGATGGAAAACGGTTCGCAAAAATCTTCCATCGCGTCTGTGTCGATGAGAAAAACGCGCAGGCCTTCCGTTTCCTGTTCTATTTTTTCGACGGTAGGTGCCATCAGGCGGCACGGGCGGCACCAAGTCGCCACGAAAGCGAGGAGCATCCGGCCGCGCGTGTCCCCGACGGCTTCTTCCAATTCTTTTTCGCTTTGAAATAATCGGCTCATGTTTTCACTCCATTTCACTGTCACGAAGCAGGCTGAAGACGTCCCGGCGCATCGTTTCATTTTCCAGAACGCGAACGGGGCGCCAGGAAATGGATTTCAGCAGAAACATTTCTTCCGGCGCCGACAGCGTTTTGGCGACATCCGGATGGCATTCGATACAGACAGGCCAGCTGCCTTTTCCTTTTTCGTGTGCGAGCGCACGGTGAATGGCGAGCACGACGGAAGGCACCGACAGCACGCGTCCGCTGCCGCCGCAGTCTGTGCAAATTTCCGTGTACCGATCGATGAGACGACGCCCGGTCCGTTTCCGTGTCATCTCGACCAGCCCCAGCTGCGTCATCCCGAGCACGACCGTTTTGACGCGATCGTTTGCGACGGCTTTTCGGAGCGCGGAAACGACGGCGTCTTTTTGCGCGTCTGTTTCCATATCGATGAAATCAATCAAAATCATGCCGCCGATGCCGCGCATTCGGATTTGCCGCGCGATTTCCGTCGCCGCTTCCAGGTTGACCAGATACGCCGCTTCTTCGTGAGAAATGCCCGCACGCCGAAATCCGCCGGAATTGACATCGATGGCCGTCAGCGCTTCCGTATGCTCGATGACGAGGCTTCCGCCGGATGGCAGCGGGACTTCGCGCGAAAAAAGGAGCGCTGCGTCGTCCTCGATGCCGTGCGCGTGAAACAGGTTTCCTTTTTCGCAGCGAATGGAAATGTCCGCTCGGCTCTCTTCTTGCAAAAGAGACGTCAAAAGCGCCGCCGTCTCTTCGTCATTTGTGACAATCGCGTCGATGTCATCCGTCAGATATTCCCTGAGGGCGCGAATCGCCAAATTGCCGTCGCGCCAAATCAGCCCCGGCGCCTTTTGCACCCGCGCGCGCTTTTGCACCGTTTCCCAGAGCGCGACCAGACGGGAGAGCTCCGCCTCCAGTGCATCCGACGCCGCCTCCGCCGCGGCCGTTCGCAAAATGACGCCAAGTCCCTTCGGCACGATTTTTTTGACCGTCTCGCGGAGCCGCGCCCGCTCGGTATCTTCTCGAATTTTTCGGGACACGCCGATGTAATCCGATTCTGCCAGCAGGACGACGAGCCTTGACGGAAACGAAATTTTCATCGTGACAAGCGGACCTTTCGTGTCCGTCCCGTCTTTTAAAATCTGCACGAGACAAGCTGCGCCCTCCGTCGGAAATCGTTTTCCCGTCGCCAGCGCATCCGCATCTCGCAAAAATACATTTTGTCCGATGCCGATATCCAAAAATCGTCCTTTGACGGTCGGCACGACATTTTTCACGACGCCTTTGTAAATGCGCCCGACGAGACTTTCGGATTCGGTGCATTCGGCCGCAAAATCCGCAAGTTTTCCATCCTCACACACGGCAAGACGCGTTTCTCGCGGATAGACGGCAAGTAAAATTTCTTTCATTTTGTCTCCCGTTTCCCCGAAGGCGTCACTTTCGGCGGAAAAGCGTCCGAATCGAGCGGCGTCGTGCGTTTCCCGTTTTCCAAATGAAAGGCGCCCGTGCGTTTGCACACAAATTCTCCGGGCGTCCACGGCATCCCGTAGCGCTCGGCAAAAAGTTTCCACAGATCTCGCGGCTGGATGCTCCCCGTCGCCGTGCGCAGGATGGAGAAACGAAGATAGGCGCGCTCGCCTTGGATTTCAATCGTAACCGGCGCCGTCAGAAGGGTCTTCACGTCAATCGTCCGCGTCTTTTTCGGTGTGACACGCTCATAGAGGACAGATTCCGCCGCGTGAAATTCCGACAGTTTTTCCGCGATTTCCTCAGCTGAAAGAAATCCAGTGACCGGCCCTTCCGCTTCGTAACAATCTTCATTCAAAAAATTGATGAGCTTCGGCCATTCCGGCGCGGCCTCGATGACGGTGTGAATCCGAATCCCCGTCGGGCACGCGGCCGATAATTTTTCTTTGATTTCCGCCGGCGTTTCCGCGCTTTCGATCCGCAGCTCCATGTAGAGCGGGTCGCTCGCCACGCCGACGCCGAGCGCCGCGTCGAGGGCGATGCGCATGTGCGGATTGAATCCTTCCGAAAATGTCGCGACGAGCCCGCTTCGCATGACGACGCGCTCCAGCGTGCGCAGCAAATCCAGGTGGCCGAGAAAGCGGAGCTCCTCACCTTTCGCGATAGACAAAAACAGCCTTCTCATGACCTTCGTTCTCCTTATGATAATCGACAAGCGTCGCGGGCAGCACCGGGCAGACCGCGCAACCGTTGCAGGGATGGCGGCGGCAATCTTCCGTCGTGATTTCTTTTTGCGAAAGATGCCATTCGCGGCGCAGGAAATCATCGGACACGCCGCAGGAAATCAGATTCCACGGCAGCGGCTCGTACAAATCCCGCTCCCGCGCGCAATAGTCGTCGGGATAAATGCCGCAATCTTCAAAGGCATCCAGCCAGCGGTCATAATCAAAAAATTCCGTCCAGCTGTCAAATTTCCCGCCGCGTTTCCACACCCGCTCGATCACGCGCGACAGTTTCCGGTCCCCTCTGGCCAAGACGGCTTCGATGAGTCCCGTCTTCGCGTCGTGGTACGCATACTTAATGCGGCTTCCCGCAAAGCAAGACTTCAGATATTGCTGTTTCCGCTCAATCTCTGGGGCGCTGCACTGCCCCATCCATTGAAACGGCGTGAACGGCTTGGGGACGAAACTGGAAACGCTGACGGTGATCTTGACGCCGTAGCGCCCGCGGACTTTTTTGTACAACTCCTGAATGCGAATCGCCAAATCGGCAATGCCTTTCAAATCTTCGTCCGTTTCCGTCGGAAGCCCCATCATGAAATACAGCTTCACCTTGCTCCAGCCGTTTTGAAACGCATTTTCACAGGCCGACATGATGTCCTCTTCTGTGACATTTTTATTGATCACGTCGCGCATTCGCTGCGTCCCGGCTTCCGGCGCGAGCGTCAATCCGCTTTTTCTCACCTGCTGAATTTTTTTTGCGATATCGACGGAAAAGCTGTCGACGCGAAGAGACGGCAGACTGACGCTCACCCGTTTCTCTTTGAAATCTTCCAATAAATGATCGACGAGCTCGCCCAGCTTGGAATAATCCGCCGAGGACAGCGACATGAGAGACATTTCGTTGTATCCCGTGCTCGCCACGAGCTGCGCCGCGATTTCCCGGAGCCGCTCTTCCGATTTTTCCCGCACCGGGCGGTAAATCATGCCCGCTTGGCAGAAACGGCAGCCGCGACTGCACCCGCGAAACATTTCCAGCACGGCGCGGTCGTGCACGATTTCGATATGCGGCAAAATGGGCCGGTCGTCCACCGTGACATGATCCATATCCTGAATGATGCGCTTTTCGACGGGAAACGCCGCCTCTTTGACTTTTGGCTTTGCCGACAAAAATCGCCCGTTCTCATCGTAGGAAATCTCATAGAGCGAAGGCACGTAGACGCCACGAATCTGCGCGGCGCGACGCAAAAATTCCGCGCGGCCGCCGGGACGCCCTTCCTGTTTCCACATTTTCAAGACTTCGATGAATTCGCCCATCATTTCTTCGCCTTCGCCGATGAAGAACAAATCGAAGAAATCGGCGACCGGCTCCGCATTGTACACGCAAGGGCCGCCGGCGATGACGAAAGGATCCGCCTCCGTGCGATCCTCCGTGTGAAACGGGATGCCTGAGAGCGCGAGCATCTGGAGGACATTCGTATAGCACATTTCATACGGAAGCGTGAAACCGAGCACGTCGAAATCGCGGACCGGGCATTTCGTTTCCAGCGTAAAAAGCGGAAGATTTTTCTCCCGCATGAGCGCTTCCATATCCACCCACGGCGCATAGACGCGCTCGGCCAACGCGTCGTTCCGTTTATTGATGACGCTGTAAATAATTTTCAGCCCCAAATGGCTCATGGCGACTTCATACACATCCGGAAACGCCAGCGCCACGCGCACGTCGACCGCATCGTGATCCTTGACGACGCTGTTCCATTCGCCGCCGATGTAGCGCGCCGGTTTTTCGATGTGCATCAACCACACCGGATCGATCCTGACTCGATTCATTCCATTCTCCTCACTCATTTTTATTATTATCTGTCAATTAAACATCTGCCGCTTTTTCCGCAGATAAATATTCATCAAAAGGCCGCAACAAAGCAGATTGACGACGAGCGCGCTGCCGCCGTAGCTGATGAAGGGCAGCGGAATCCCCGTGACGGGCGTGACGCGGATGGTCATCCCGATATTGACAAAAATTTCCGTCAGCCACATGGAAAAAATGCCGCAGGCCATAAAACTTCCGAACGCATCGCCGGACACGCGGGAAATGACGATGGTGCGATACAAAAGTAAAAAGTAAAGAAACAGGAGAAACAGCGCGCCGACGAATCCCATTTCCTCTCCGATTACGGAAAAAATAAAATCGGTGTGATTCTCCGGCAAAAAGTTCAGCTGATTCTGCGTCCCTTCAAAGAGTCCTTTCCCGATAAATCCGCCGCTTCCGATGGAAATCTGCGACTGGATGATATGATACCCGGAGCCGTACGGATCGATGTCCGGGGACAGCTGCACCAGAATACGCTGTTTCTGATAATCATGCAGCAGGAAAAACCAGGCAATCGGCGCCGCAATGGCCGCTGCCAGCGCCGAGATTTTTACAATCTTCGGAGAAATGCCCGCCAGGTACAGCATGCCCACGCAAGATACCATGACGATAATACTGGTCCCCAAATCCGGCTGCAAAAAAATCAAAACCACCGGCGGAATCATGATGGCAATGGGCCTCAGCAGACTTTTCCACGTCTGAAATCCTTCTCGATGCACGGAAAAGAAATGCGCCAAGCAAATGATCATCAGCAATTTGGAAAATTCCGAAGGCTGGATCGTAATCGGCCCGATCTGAAACCAACGTTGTGCGCCCAAAGCGCTCGTCCCGAATAAAAGGACGGCCACCAGCATGATGCAGTTCGCAAGATAAATCCATTTCGTGTATTTTATCAAAATCCGATAATCGAATCGCAGGCTGTAAAGCGCAAGCAAAAATCCGACCAGAAAAAAAATCCCTTGCCGCATCACAAAAAAGAAACGATCCGGCGCGTCTGCCACATTGGCGTGCGTCGCCGACGCGATGGCGACCATCCCCATCCCGGCCAACGCAAAGAGGACAAAGAGCAGCGTCCCGTCGATTTTCCGCAAAATATCCGTAATGCTCAACGTCTGCCTCTCCTTCCGTACCGCGCGCTAAGACGCAAACGATGCAAACGAGACGGCCCGGAAAGCGTCGAGGGCGCCCCTCCGCGCGCTTCCTTCTCCGCAAACGGTGCAAACGCATCTTCCGAAAGCATCGTATCCGAATTCGCCACGCGCATCGACATCGCAATCGCTTGCGCAAACGCCGAAGTTTCCTCATATTCCGCAAGACGTCCCTGCTGCGCCAGACGATTGGCCGCCTCCGAATGCGGAATCAAGCCGCCGAAGGGAATCCTTGCCGTTTCCTTTCTGGCCTCGGAAAAAGAAATCGCGTCTTCTTTGGAAAAATCATTGTACAGCGCACGCATCTTCGCCTCCGCCCCTTGCAACGCCATGCGTTTGGCGCTCCGGACGGACGCGACGGACGGGCCGATCACCCAATACAAAATATCCGCGGCCTTTCCCGCAAACTCCACACCTTTCCCGCGACCGGCCGGGCAATCGAGCAGAATGAAATCGTATTCATCCGCATATTCTTCCAAAATTTGGGAAACATCCGATTTCTTGACATCCCGCCAATCTTTTTTGAAATGCGCCGCCAAAAAATCCAATCCGGGCATGACGGGAAGGAGCGCGTCTTTCTCGCGGCATTTTCCCATCAAAAGCCCCAGCATGGAATATTTGGGCGACAGGCCGAAGACCAAATCCAGATTGCCCATGCCCATATCCAAATCGAGCAGCAAGACTCGTTTCCCGGCCCGCGCCGCCGCGACGCCGAACGCCGCCGAAAGGAGCGTCTTTCCGACGCCGCCCTTCCCCGATACGAATGCCATCACCTGACTCATTGGACTTCCTCTTCTTTCTTTGCATCGACATCGACCGTTTTCGGTTTTTCTACGACAATCTTCTGCTTCGGCTCGACTTTTTCCGTGAACGAGCCGATACGGAAATACGCATCCATGAGCGTCTTGACGACCGGCGCCGCCGAGCTGCTGCCGAAGCCCGCGTGTTCAAACATGACGAGCACGACGATTTCCGGCTTGTCAAAAGGCGCATACGCGACGAACCAAGCATTATCCAGCCCATTCGTCTCCGCCGTCCCGGATTTCCCCGCAATCGGGATGGGATAATTTTCAAAAACGCTTCCGCCCGTGCCTTCATGCCCCATGACGCCGCGAAGCGAATTTTGGATGATGCGAAGATTCGTCTGGGAAACGGGAATCGTCCCGGTCTGCGTCGCTTCGGTGGCCAAAAACGGCGTCCCGTCCAGATTGTCCACGCGGAACACGAGATACGGGCGATACAGGAAACCGCCGTTCGCAATGGCGGAATACACCATCGCCATCTGGAGCGGCGTCATCAGATTGTAACTCTGCCCGATGGCCGCGTCGAACGTTTCCCCCAGATACCAATCTTCCTCAAAAATCTGTTTCTTGTACTCTTCGCTGGCGACATTGCCTTCCGATTCGACGGGAAGGTCGATGCCCGTCTTTTTCCCCAGACCGAAAGCGCGCGCCATGTGCGAGAGGCGGTCGATGCCGACGCGACGTCCGACTTCGTAGAAATAAACGTTGTCGGATTTGGCCATCGCGATATCGAAATTGACCCAGCCGAACGCTTCGCCCTGCGCATTCTGTTTCGGAATGATCCAGTGGCGCCCCGTGTCGAAAATCATTTCTTCGGGCGTGATGAGCTGACTCTCCAGCCCGACGGCGCCCGTGATGACTTTGAAAATGGAGCCCGGCGCATACATGGACGAAATCGGACGATTTTCCAGCGGGTGATTCGGATTGTTCAGAATCGCATTCCATTCCTCGGCCGAAATGCCTTCGCTGAAACTGTTCGGATCGAAATCCGGCCAGCTCACCATCGCCAAGACGGCGCCGGTATTCGGATCGACGGCCACAACGGACGCACCGGTCGATTCGATTCCTTCGGCCAGCATGACTTCCAGCTGTTTTTTGATGGCGTCTTCCGCGATTTGTTGCAGCCGCGAATCAATGGTGAGATGAATGGTTTTTCCCTGAATGCGCGGCAAGCCTTCGATATTGCGGACGGCCCGCCCCGTCGCATCGACCTCGACGTCGCGCGAGCCGTTTTTCCCTTCCAGATAGCGATTGTACGTATATTCCAAACCGGCACGCCCCACGATGGTCGTCGTCTGATACGGATTTCCGTTCGCATCCACATCGTCCGGCCCCGATTCGCCGACGTAGCCCAAGACGTGCGACGCGATATCATGAAACGGATAGTAGCGAAGCGGCTGAATTTCAATTTCCACATCCGGGAAATCCTGTTTCTGCTCTTCAATGACGGAGAGGACATCCAGCCCCACATCCGTTTTCAAGACGACAGGAGAAAATGTTTTTTTATTGTCTTCGATTTTCTTTGTAATCATCTCCGCCGGAAGGCCGATCAGATCGCCGATGCGAAACAGTTCCTCCAGCGGAATTTCCTTTGATTTCCGTTCATATGGAATGACGACGCTGTACACTTGGCGGGACCCTGCCATCAGAATTCCGTTTCGATCGTACATATTGCCGCGCGGCGCCTGCATCGGCACGGTGCGGATGCGATTGCCGTCCGCTTCGCTGCGATAATACGCGCCATCAATAATCTGCACGTAAAAGAGGCGAATCGTCAGCACCGACAAAAGCAAAACCGCCGCATACAGCATCCGGGCATAGCGGGATTCTTCCTGCTTTTGGATCAGTTGTTTCAGGATATCGGGGATTCGTTTTTGCATTACCATTTCGCCACCCAATCCTTTTTGACACTCCAAAGCAAGGGATGCACGAAGAAAACGGCCGGCAAATTCAGAGCCAGCATCGGCAGCCCGCGATACAAGACGTAATCACGAAAAACGATGTCTCCCCCGGAAAGCCAAACCACAAACCACATGGCCGGGAGATAGAGACACGAGGCCATCGCCACGAAGAAAAACGAGGTGAAAATCCGGCGATGATATTTTTCGCGAAGATAAAAAGCAATGACAGAAAGCGCGAGAACGTAGGGAAACAGGTGCAGCCCGAAAAAGTTTCCCGTCCCGATATCGGCGAGCAAGCCGCCTGTGACCGCAAATGCCAGCGCGGTCATTCGATCGTAGGCCAAAAGGGAAATCACCACGGTCACAAGCCACAGATCCGGCAGCCAAGCGCCGTTTGACAAGAAAGGCAAGAAAGCGCTTTGCAGCAGAAATATCACGAGGCAAATCACCGCAAAAGAAATTCGACTCATTGCGATACCTCCGCTTGCTCCGCATTCGGATTCATCGGCGGTGCTTTCAGCGGGATGCTCGGATCGATTTCCGGCGGCATATCTTTCTCAAAGGAGTTGGTGATAATGAAAACTTCTTCCAAATGCTCAAAATCGGCAGCCGGGAGGATTTTCGCGTTTCGTATCGCTTCGCCCTTGACGTCATCGACTTCCGCAATCGTCCCAATCAAAAGCCCGTGCGGATACACGCCGCCGTAGCCGGAGGTAATGAGCACATCTTCTTTGACGATATCCGCTTCCCGCGCCAAACCGGTGAAGGAAAGATTGTTGACGCGGCTCCCGTTTCCTTTCACGAGCGCCATGATGCGAGACTTCGGACGCTGTACCAGCGCGCTGACGGACGTGCGCGGGTCGGTGATGAGCTGCACGCGGGCCGAATCCGGATAGACTTCGCTCACGAAACCGACGAGCCCTTTGGGCACGATGACGGGCATATATTTCGTAATGCCGCTGTCCTCTCCGCGATCGACAATCATCGTATCCGTCCACGAGCCGTAATCGCGCACCATGACACGAGCGCCCAGAAGTGTGAAGCGTTTATATCCCTGCTTGAAACCGGCCAAATCGCGAAGGCGAATATTCTCGGCCAAAATCTCGGAATAGGCCGTCTGCTCGGCCAAAAGCGCTTCGTTCTTCCGTTTCAGCTCGTCCAATTCTTTCCAATTGTTCCAATTTTGGTCGATGATATCGATCCCCGTCCGCAAGACGAAAGCCCCCTCCGAAACGGTATATGTAAAAGGTGCCGTGGCAATCGAAAGCGGCTGTGACACAAAAGGCACAGCTTCGCGATGCCGCCAAAGCCACCCGCAAAGTCCCATAAAAGCAAAAATGCCGATAAACAGCAAAATTTTACGCGTTCCGAAGAAAAACAAAACAAACCTCCGTTTTGTGAAATCTATCTTCTATTGAAAAAGCACCGATTGCAGAGAAACAGCTAATGTTTACACTACACTCTATGTTCGTCAATCACTTCAGGCACAAAGATTCACGCCCCCAAGGGAAAGAATTGAGATTTGAGAATTGAGAATTGAGCGCAGGTGTCGCTTGTGCAAACGAACAGGAGCCTTAGGAACGCAGTGACGCGAGGCGACTGTGAGTGCCATGCAAAGCTCGCGACATTTTATAAAATGCGGCCGGAGGCCGCAACCGCTTCCCCCCTCAACTCTATCTTGCTGGCGTCTTTACCACGATTGCCGCAAAAGTGAAAAAAGAAAACGGTCATGCCCCTCAATTCTCAATTCTGCCTTCATCTCAGATTTCATGAAAAGCGCCGGACAAAAGATCCGGGTATTGCTTATAATGCTCCGCCGCCTCCGCGCAGCCCTCCGCCACGACCAAATCCGGGTCGTCCGGGACCTCCACCGCGATTCCCAGCTCGGCCGAGAGCCAATCGGAAAGGCCGGAAAGCTTTGCCATCCCGCCGGAAAATAAAATGCCGCTTTGCAAAATATCCTCCGCCATCTCCGGATTCGCCTGCCGAATGATGCGTTTCAAAAGACGAACGGCCGGAGACAAGAGCTCCCGAATCATCGCAAATAATTCTTCCGCCGTCAGCTCGACGACATATTCCACGCCATCCGTCGCACGGCGACCGCGGACCGTCATTACGACCTCCTCCGTCCCGACCGGCGTGGCCATCCCCATTTTCAAATTCTCCGCTTCCTGGTTTCCCAAAATCAAGCGGTAGCGATCCATCATGTATAGCCGGATGCCTTCATCGATACTGTGTCCGCCGAAAGGAATCGAGCCCGCCGCGACCGTCCCGCCGCAAGCGAAAAGCCCCACATCCGTGACATCGCGCCCCATGACGACCGAAAGGCGCACATCATCCCGGTTCGGCCGCATCCCGGCCCCCAAAGCCGCCGCCGCTGCCGACGTGATCAAAAGCACATGCTGCGCCCCGGCATGAACCGCCGCCTCCGCCAATGCGTGACGCACCACGCTGCTCACCGTCGACGGATTAGACAGCACGACAATCGGACTGGAAACCGCCCGCCGAAACGCCTTTTCGATAAAATAATGGAGCATATCCTTCGTCGTGTAATAATCCGTGATGATTCCGTTTTTGACCGGCCATTCCAGCCGATAACGAAGCGCATCCGAATGATACCGCACCAAAGCCGCACTACCGAAAGCGACGACTTCCCCATTCGTTTTATCTACGGCCAAGACGCTGTTTTCCTGCAAAACCGGGCGCCCTTGCGTAAAAATTCGTACCTGCGAAGAGCCCAAATCGATCCCGACGCGGCTCCTCGATTCAGAAAAAACTTTCATTTTTATATCCCAAAGTCAAATCGAAATTCATTCCAGAGTATCATCTATTGTACCACAGCTATATAAATATAAGAAATAAAACATTTCGACCCGCCCTTTAGACAAGCGCCGCCTCATCGTTTCCTCGTTTTCGATTTTTCTGCCGCTAAATTTTCAAAAGACTTCGTTTCATCACGCCTTGACCAAATCTTACTTTGGATTTAATATAGGCGTGTGGGAAATTGTCTCACCGATTTCTTTTATGTTCCGCAGTATAGGGAAAATTGCGGAGCTCTTCTGTCACAAGGAGTGATATCATGAAAAAATCTGTAAAAGCCATTCTCTCCGCTTCCATGGCCGTACTTTGCGCAGCCGGATTGGGCATGACGGCCGGCGCTTACGAACTCTCCGACGAAGTCAAGACGACGACGCCGGCTCTCCGCGAAGCGACCACGGTCGGCGTCTGGGTCGGCGGAAACCCGGATCTCGCGCAGGCCCAAAATAAGGATGCCATCCTCGTCATGACATTCGGCACCACGTTTACCGATTCCCGCGCCAAGACGATTGACGCGGTGGAAGCCGCCATTCAGAAAGCGTTTCCGAATATCCCCGTCTTCGAAGCCTACACGTCGCACATCATCATCGATCGCGTCGCGGCGAACGAAGGCATCAAGAAACTGACGCCGGAAGAAGCGTTTGAGAAACTGAAAGCGGAAGGATACACGCGCGTCGCCGTCGTTTCCTTGGATGTCATCCCGGGCATCGAATACGGCTATGACGCCATCGTCACGAAAGATTATGCCAAACATTTCAAGGAAATCTCTCTGGCGACGCCGCTGATGTACTATCAGGGCACGGAAGGCGAGGCCGATCAGGTCGTGGACTTCATCAAAGCGCTCTCCTCCCAGCTTCCGAAAATGGGACCGGAAGATGCGACGCTCCTCATGGCGCACGGCACTCCGCATCCGGCGAACGCGTACTATGCCGTCATCCAGGACCGTCTGGAAGATCTCGGCATGAATAACGTCTACGTTTACTCCGTCGAAGGCCGTCCGAATCTGGAAGATGTCATTCCGAAGCTGAAAGCCAAGGGCATCAAAAACATCACGCTCATGCCGATCATGATGGTCGCGGGTGATCATGCAAACAACGACATGGCGGGCGACGAAGAAGATTCGCACAAGAGCATTCTGCAAAAAGAAGGCTTCACAGTCAACGCTTACATCCACGGCCTGGGCGAAAACGAAAACATTCGTCAGATCTATGTGGAACGCGCGAAAGAAGCGGTCGGCGCGCTCAAATAATTTTCATGGAAACACAAAGACACCGAGGCACAAGGCACTTCGGTGTCTTTTTTTTGTAGAAACGCTTCCCTATCGGAAACAGCACCGATAAGAGCTTGGAGCTTGGAACTTGGAGCCTGGAGCTTGGAGCCTGGAGCTTGGAGCCTGGAGCGCGTCTCATAGAGATTAAGACGTCAGACGGTCAGACGTCAGACATCAGACTGTCAGGCACGTGATTGACTTTTACGTCACGCTCGAGATAGTTACTAGCTTTTAGCTGTTAGCCGTTAGTTCCGGGTGTCCCATAGAGGTCCTGACGTCAGACATCAGATGATCAGACGTCAGACTTTAGCGGTGTCGCCTTGTGCAAACGAACAGGAGCCTTAG
>CAVEYT010000014.1:0-8818 GCA_963619995.1 Acutalibacteraceae bacterium
CTTTCTTCCACGGGGAAGAAAGAAAGTAGATCACGACAGGAGTTCTGCGGGGAAGCACCCCGCGTGATTCATCGCCGAATGGCGAAAGCGGGGAAGCACCCCGCATGATCCCGCGCCGTCAGGCGCATTTTGCGAAGCAAAATCTTGCGGCGGACGCCGCATGTTGCGCCAGCAACATAATCCCGCGCCGTCAGGCGCATTCCGCGAAGCGGAACCATCCGCACCGAAAGGTGCAAAAAAAGCAAAGAACCCCGCGTGATTCAAAAACAAAGAGAGCTGCGAAAACATATTTCGCAGCTCTTTTTTGTTTCACAAAATATCTTAATGAAACCGCGCGACGAGCGCCGCGAGCCTGTTTCCAATTTTCGGAATCGACGCGACGTCTTCGGGGACGATGGCTTTCGTCAGGACCGTCGCGACGGCGTAGACGACCATGCCGATGAGAATCGCGACGAGGGTCGCCAGCGTGTTGCTGCCAAGGAGCGGGAAAAGCAGGACGTACGCGCCGTAGACGGCCGCGCCCATGATGCCCGCGGAGATAAAGCAGCGGACCGTGTGGCCGATTTCCGGTCGATAGCCCATGTATTTGTAGAGGAAAAAGAGATTCAAGAGCGCCGCGACGCCGAAATCCGCGTTTGTCGCCCACGCCGCGCCGAGGACACCCCAGGCGGGAAGCGCGGTCAGATTCCACGAGAGCACGATCTTGACGCCGGCGGAAATGGCCATATTGATGAAAGGAATCGCCGTCTTCCCCATCCCTTGCAGCACGCCGGTCGTGACTTGCTGAACGCCGAGCAGAAACACGCCGAAGCTCATGACGGCGATGCACGGCCCCGCGTCCGGAATGGCGTAGAGCATCGCGGAAATCGGCGTCGCAATGACGCACATGCCCGCGAAGGCCGGAATGGTGATGATATTGGTGATCCGCATCGCGAGTTTCGTGCGCTGGCGGATGCTGTCCCAATTTTTATTCGCGACGGCTTCCGAGACAATCGGGACGAGGCTGGCCGCCAAGGACGCCGTCAGAATCGTCGGCATATTGACGAGCGCCGTCGCCATGCCGGTCAAATACCCGAAGAGCGTCGTCGCTTCTTCCACGGCAAAACCCGCGACTTCGAGGCGCCGCGGCACGATGAAGAGATCGATATTGGAAACGATCGGGAGCATGATATTGGCCAAGGAAACCGGGACGGCCAAGACGAGCAGGCGCTTGATGATTTTCATCGTGGAGTCGGGCACGATGTCGCGATTGCGATTTTCGTACATTTCTTTTCGCCACGAACGATTTTGCCAATAAAACCAGACCAGCACCAAAATGGCCACAAAGGCACCCGGCGCCGCGCCGAATGTCGCCCCCGCCGCGCCGTATTCCAGTCCGTAGCGCATGAGGAAGACGGCAAGCCCGATCATCGTCACGACGCGGACGAGCTGCTCGATGATTTGGGAAACGGCGGTCGGCGTCATGCTCTGGAGACCCTGGAAATAGCCGCGAAGCGTCGCCAAAACGGTCGCAAGCAAAACGGCCGGTGCCAGGGCCAAAAGGGACCAATACGCGCGCGGGTCTGTGACGATATGCGAATCAATCAGCCACTGCGCGCCAAAATACAAAAGGCCGCTGAAAAAGAGACCGGTCACGGTCAGCGCCAAAAGAGAGATGCGAAAGACGCGCTGCCCACCCAAATAATCGCGGACAGCATTTTTCTCCGCGACCATAATGGAAATGGCGACGGGAAGCCCGGCCGAAGACACGGCGAGGCACAAAAGATAAATCGGATAGGCCATCTGATACAGCCCGATCCCCTCCCCGCCCAAAAGACGAGAAAGATAAATCCGGCTGCCGGCTCCGATAAATTTGACGATGATCCCCGCAATGGTGAGAATCATAGCGCCCTGTACAAATGTATTTCGTTTCACGTTTCACCTAGATGGAAATATATATAATGCTGACTGCTTTTCATTTTCATGGAGCGAAAAGTTATTAGCTATTAGTCGCTAGCTGTTAGTTTTAAGCGGAATCGCTTCGCGATTTTTTTAAGCGCCTTCGGCGCAATTCTCAAAATCGTCGCCACCAGGCGACACCGCTTTTGTCTAACAGCTAACAGCTAAAAGCTAGGAACTATCTTGCGCCTGACACACGAGCTCAGCTCTTCTGCCCGCTCGCCCCACAATTTTCTTTGACCGCCGTCAGGAAATCCGTCAGCCAAGGAATCGGCTTTTCTCCGATCATGCGTTTTTGTATTGTAACACGGAGCGGCGCTTGTGGCAAAATGTGGATGGCTTGCAGGTATTTCGGCGAAAGGTCCATGACGGAGAAATGCGCGAGCGGCGCTTCATCCGCCCAGGTAAGGAGCCAGCTGTCCCCCTCCGTTCCGATGCTGCCGACGCCCAAGTTTTTGGCCAGCACCCGGAGATGCGCAATCGCCAAAAGGCGCTTCACCGGCGCGGTCGGTTTCCCGAAACGATCCTCCATTTCCTTTTGCAAATCGGCAAGCTCCGCTTCCGTGTCCAGCGCGGCCAGGCGGCGATAGAGTTCAATTTTCACTTCCGATTTTTTGCTGTACGCGTCATCGATGTACGCGTCGTCCGAAAATTCGATTCGCGTGTCGGGCAGCGCGCGCGGCGGCGGCTCCCCTTTTTGCTCGCGTTGCAATTTTTTCACGGCGTTATCCAGCATCGTGCAATACGTCGCGAAGCCGACCGCCGCGATATTTCCGTGCTGCGCCGAGCCGAGCAGATTCCCCGCCCCGCGGATTTCCAGATCCCGCATCGCAATCTTGAAACCGGCGCCCAAGTCTGTGAATTCGCGAATCGTATTCAGCCGCTTCTCCGCCGTTTCCGTCAAGACTTTTCCGCGCCGATAGAAGAAATACGCGCGCGCAATCTTATCCGAGCGTCCCACGCGCCCGCGCATTTGATAGAGCTGCGAGAGCCCCATCCGGTCCGCATCGTAGACAATCATCGTATTCGCATTCGGCTGATCGATCCCGTTTTCCACAATCGTCGTGCAAAGGAGCACGTCATATTGTCCGCGGAAAAAATCGTAGACGACCCGCTCGAGCGCATCCCCCGTCATGCGTCCGTGCGCGACGCCGATTGACACCTCCGGCGGCAGCAGCGTCCGCAGATGATCGGCCATCGCCTCGATCGTCTGGATGCGATTGAAAATGAAATACACCTGCCCGCCGCGTTCCTTTTCGCGCAAAATCGCTTCTTTCACGACCGCGTCGTCGTACTCCGTCACATACGTCTGGATGGCGTGGCGATTCGCCGGCGGCTCCGTCAGCGTCGCCATATCGCGCAATCCCGCCAGACTCATGTGGAGCGTCCGCGGGATCGGCGTCGCCGAGAGCGTCAAAACGTCAATCCCCGCCTGCCGCGATTTCCATTTCTCCTTTTGCGCCACGCCGAAACGCTGCTCTTCGTCCACGACCAAAAGCCCCAGATGCCGGCTCTCGATCCGTTTCGACAAAATCGCGTGCGTCCCGATCAAAACGTCGACGTTTCCCAGCGCGAAATCATTCAAAATCTTTTGTTTCTCTTTGGCCGACGCGAAACGATTCAGGCAGCGGACCGTGACGCCGAAATGCTCCATCCGCTCGGAAAACGTCTGAAAATGCTGGACTGTGAGCACCGTCGTCGGCGCCAAGACCATCGCTTGGTAGCCGCTCATCACGCATTTGAAGACCGCGCGCATCGCGACCTCCGTTTTCCCGAAACCCACGTCGCCGCAGAGGAGCATTTCCATCGGTTCCGGCCGCTCCATCGCCGCTTTGATTTTCGCTGTGGCGCGCAGCTGATCCTCCGTTTCCACGTACGGAAACGCGTCCTCAAATTCCATCTGCTCTTTCGTGTCCGGCGCGAACGCGATTCCTTTTGTAATTTCGCGCTTCGCGTAAATTTGCAAAAGCTGCCCCGCCATCTCTTCGATGGATTTTTTCGCGCGGCTCTTGACCTTTTCCCATTGCACGCCGCCCATTTTCGACAGCGTCGGCACCGCGCCCTCCGCGCCGATGTATTTTTCGAGCGTCGAAATTTGCTCCATCGGGAGATAAAGTTTGTCCCCCTCCGCGTATTGAATCGTCAGATAATCGCGGTGCGTGCCGTCGATTTCCATCGTCTTGAGGCCGAGGTATCGCCCGATGCCGTGCGCCTTTTGGACGACGTAATCCCCTTCCGAAAGCTCGTAGAAGAAACGGAGCGGCTTTCCGCCCCCGCTTTTCCCCGATTGCCGCCGGATTTTCGATTGCCCGAGCAAATCGCCCGCCGCCAGAAGAACGCGCCGCTCCGGTCGCCACGAGAAACCCTTGCTGATGACGCCCGGCAAAAACGACACCGCGCCCGGCGTCTCCGCCTCGCTGATGCGAATCCCTTCCGCCTGCAAATGCCGCGCAATCTTGTCCTTTTCAAATTCATTGGAGGCCGCAATGGAGATTGTCCAGCCGTCCGAAAGCCGCAATTTCGCTTCGTCGGCGAAAAGCGAAAACTGTTTCCGATAATTCGTCGCGGCCTCCCCTTCCCACGCGAAAGCCCCTTTGACCGAAAATTCAGGAAACGGGCGGTGCAGCGTCGAGAAAAGAAGCGCCGATGAAATTTTTTGGCAAAGTTCTTGCCAAGAAACGATGCGATTCCGATTTTCTTTTTCTTCTTTGATGAATTTCCGGATCTCATTTTCGATGTGCTGCGGCTCGTCCAAAATGATAGAGGCGTCGTCCGCATAGTCCAAGAGCGACGCCGCGCCCGCCTCCATCCCGGCCGGCAGGATGAACGCTTCCTTCAAAACCGCCGTCGAGCGCTGCGTGTCCACGTCGAAAGAGCGAATGGATTCAATTTCATTATCAAAAAATTCGAGACGATACGGCTCGGCCTCGTTCATCGCGAAAATATCGACGATATCGCCGCGCACCGCGATGTGGCCGGGGCGCTCCACCCGGTCGACGCGCTCGTAGCCGCGCTTCGTGAGCGAGCGAATGCCGTCGTCCCGATCCAGGACCGCGCCCGTTTCCCAGCGCAACGCATTTTCTTCCAGCTCGCGAGGCGCCGCGATTTTTTGTGCCGCCTCGACCGCCGTCGCCAAGACGATGCACGGCTTTTTCGTCAAAAGCGCCGCCAGCGCCTCCATCCGCCCGCGCAAGGCTTCCGTCCCCATGTGCGTCACGGAAAAATCGACGTACTCCACGACCGGGAACGAAAAAATCGGCAGCTCCGGCGCAAAGAAACGCAAATCTTCTTCCCAGAGAATCGCCGCCTTTCGATCCGGCACCAGAATCACCGCCGGCCGCGCAGACAAAAACGCCGCCGCGACGCAAGCCTTCGCCGCCCCCTCCGCGCCGTACACCAAGACCGAGCCGGCCCGTTTCGCCTCTTTCATTTCCCGCATCCAAGCGGACCGTTTCATCGTTTCTAAAAATTCCATTTCCTTACCAATTTTCTGTCATCAGACGGACATCGCCGCGCCCGTCACATTCTTGCATCCGCGCTCCTATGGAAACGCCGCCGCGCGTAAAATCCGGCGCCAATTCCGCGAGCGGCACCAGCACAAAAGCCCGCTCCCAGAAAAAGGGATGCGGGATTGTCAATCGATCCGTCCGAAGAGAAATCGCATCGCCCCACACGATATCCAAATCCAGCGTGCGCGGCCCCCAATGCTCGTCGCGTCGCCGCCCCCGCTCCGCCTCGATCGCCTGCAATTCGTCCAAAAGCGCTTCCGGCGTCCCGTCCCATTCGACGAAAAAAACGGCGTTCAAAAAGAAATCTTGCGCCGTATTCCCCCACGGCGCCGTCTCGTACACGGAGGATTTCGCAAGAAGCGTGATGCCGCGGGCCGAAAGCGCGTCGGCCGCATAGCGCAAATGAGCGAGCCGATCCCCCAGATTCGAGCCGACGGAAATGAAATATTTCGTCATCTTTGCGCCGTCACCGTGACCGACACATCGCGGAAAACGCCCGGAATCGGCGCGCCCGGCTTGTGCACCGTCGTTTCTGCGGACAAAATTTTCGGAAACCGCGATAAAATTTCCGCGTTGATCGCGCCGGCCAGCCGCTCAATCAGCGAAAAAGGTCCGCCCTCCGCGACATGCCGAATCGTTTCATACACCGCCGCATAATCGACCGTTTCCGCCAAATCATCCGACGCCGCGGCCCGCGACAAATCGACCGACAGCACGCAATCCACCACGAAACGCTGCCCGAGCCGCCGCTCTTCTTCCATCACGCCGTGATACGCGTAAAATTCCATTCCGGTCAAACAAATCCGATCCATCTCATCCCTCCGCCGCCGTCAGTCCCAAGAGTACATCGCCCATCCGCAGCATCCGCGCCGCCCCCTTCACATCGTGCACGCGCACCATTTCGCAGCCGTGCTCCGCGCCGTAGAGACAGACCGCGCCCGTCCCCTCGTCGCGCTCCGTCGCCGGAAGACAGCCCAGCGCCGCGCCGATGAAACGTTTCCGCGAAGGCGCCAGCAATATCGGAAACGGGAGCGCCGTCAGCTCTTCGATCCGCCGCAAGATTTCCCAATTTTGCGCCGTCGTCTTTCCAAATCCCAGCCCGGGATCCAAAATGATATTTTCCTCGGCGACACCGGCCGCGAGCGCGATTTCGACCGAGCGTGACAGAAAAGTTTTCAAAAGTTCCATGATATCGCCCGGCTCGTTTTCGTCCGTGCGATTGTGCATCAAAATGACCGGGACGCCCGCCGCGGCACAGACCCGCGCCATTTCTCCCCCGTCAAATTGAAATCCCCACACATCATTCAAAATGTGCGCGCCGGCCGAAAGCGCCCTCTCCGCCGTCTGCCAATGATACGTGTCGACGGAAATCGGCACCGACGTGTCTTCGAGCAGCGCCGGCAGAAACGAAAAGAGTCGCTCCGTTTCCTCCGCTGCCGAGAGCGCCGCGCTCCCCGGCCGCGTCGATTCTGCGCCCACGTCGATGAGATCCGCGCCGCCTGTAATCATCTCTTTTGCGTGCGCGCGCGCCGCCTCCGCCGTGTTCCAGCGCCCGCCGTCCGAAAACGAATCCGGCGTCACATTCAAAATCCCCATGACGAGCGTCTTTTCTCCGACGGAAAGTCGTTTCCCGTCCGCCCAAGAATAATTTCGTTTCTCCCGCATCGTTTCTTTCTCCGGAAACACAAAAATCTGCCGCGAAATGTTCGTGACAGCTAAAGCAATTAAGGAATTTCTTTCATTATACAACACGACGCCAAAAAGAACGACGCCAAAAAGAAGAGCGCGTCGCTAAAAAGAGAGAGCGGCGCGCAGAATAAAAATCTCAGAAAAAAGCGCAACAAAAAAAGCGGCTCATACCGCTTCTTCCGGCTGAAAAGGATTGAGGAGTTTCCTTCTCCGCAAACCGATTGATCATCAGGGAAATCATCATCAATCGGCCCCGTGGCAACCCACGCCGCAGCATTTCCTCTGCGTGCCCCTATTATAAATGGATTCCGTCCGCTTTGTCAAGGAAAAGCAGGAGCATGGCCTTGCGTTTTGCTTTCCTTCGGCGGCGTTTGTGCCGAAAAGTTTCTGCTGATAGGGAAGAGATGTGTGCGTGCTTTTGTTTCCTTTTATTCAATCAGGAAATAGCCGCCGCCCGGTTTCTTTTCTATTTTTCCTTCTTTGAGGAGATGACCGAGGGCGCGTTTGTAGGCGGCTTTGCTCATTTGGAAGACCGCCTCGACGGTGGCCGGGAGGCTTTTGTCGTCGTAGGCCATGACGCCGCCGTGCTTTGCCAAATAGGCCAAAATGATTTCACCGTCCGTCGCCAGCGCATTTTCTTTTGCGGGGCGAAGGGAAATGGAAAGAGCGCCGTCGTCTCGAACCGCCGTGACGCGTCCCGTGAGCTCCGCACCCATCGCAAGCGTCTTCGGCATTTCTTTTTGGTAGAGAAACGCCAAGTATTTTTCCCGCGTCACCAAAAAAGCGCCGTCCGCCGTCACGTTGTAGACCGTGCCGCGAATCGTGTCGCCCACTTTCACGTCGCGCGCCGGGATGGCCAGGCGGCGCATTTCGTCGGCGACGTGCATCGTCACGGCCAGACGCCCCGTTTTGTCCGTGTACCGTTTCACCCAGATTTTTTGCCCGGCGCGAATCTCGCCCACCGTTTCATGATGCGGCAGAAAAATCCCGCGCTCCGTCCCCGCTTCCACAAACGCGCCGAAACGGACGGTCAGCAAGACTTCCGTGTACGCCAGACCGCCGTCGGGAATTTTCGGAAGGCGCATGCTCGCCGTCAAACGATGCCTGGGATCGTGATAAAGGAACACTTCGACCGTATCCCCCACCGCGACGTCTTTCGTCTGCTGCGCTTTGTGAAGCAAGATGTCGTCCGAAGAATTTCCCGTCCCGGCGTCCAGAAACGCACCGAAAGAAGCCAGGCGCGTCACACGGAGCTGCGCGACGGAATTTTCGACCAAAGTCGTTCGCGCCGCCTCCTTCTCAATCATGCTGCTCGTCCGCGTCATGCCAATCGCGGGCCGGCGCTTCGGCCCAGAGTTCATCCAATTCATAGCGACGACGCTCCTCGTCCGTGAAGACGTGCACGACGATATCGCCGAAGTCGAGCAAAATCCAATCGCCCTCGCGGTATCCCTCCCGACGAAGCGGACGCTCGCCCTTTTCTTTCATTTTCTCTTCGACTTCATCGGCGACCGCCTGCGCTTGCTTCGCATTGCGGACAGTGGACAAAATGAAAATATCGGCAACGGAGGTGTGCTCCGTCACTTCCAAAATCCGAATCGCGACGCCCTTCTTCTCCGAAATGGCGTGACAAATGATCTCAATTTTTTCTTCGTTCGACATACGATCTCCTTGTGTAAAAA
>CAVEYT010000014.1:8843-15968 GCA_963619995.1 Acutalibacteraceae bacterium
CGTTTACCGTCTCTCACATAGAGATGAAAGCTTGAAAAGGCTTGAAGTTGTGCTTCCATCCTTTTTTCTCTTTCCCATGTTTACCTTTGGGTAGACGGCTTGAAAAGGCTTGATGCGGCTTGATGGCATCAGATCCGCATCAAGCTTTTTCAAGCTTTTTCAAGCTCTTTCAACGCTGACGTCAAAACCTCTATGAACATCCAATGCCGAGCAAGCACGGTAAACGGTTACACGGATAACGGAAGCACCACTATGTGACACCAAGAACTAACAGCTAGGAGCTAACAACTAATAACTATCTTGCGCCTGACGACAAAAGCCAAGACTGCTAACTACTAACTACTAACTACTAACTACTAACCTTCACATCCTGCCCCAGAACCGCGCCGATAGCCGATTGCAACTCGACCGGATTGATATCCCAGACGCGCGTCGTCTCCACCGTATTGAATTTCCCGGGCAAGATGGTGAAATGAATATTCTCCGCCGGTATCGTCGTGAGGGCAGCGGCCAGCGCTCCGGCGTCGGCGGCGGAAATATCGGTGGCAAGCGGCGACCAATCGAATTGCAGCGTGAATCGATTGTGCAGCTTGGAATTTCCTTTTTGCGCCGCCAAAAACGATTTGATCAAGCGCTGCTCGCGGCGAATGCGTCCGATTTCATCTTCCGGATTTTCCAGGAAACGCATATACGCATACGCAGCCTCTCCGTCCAAAGTCTGCACGCCCTGCCGGAGCGCGATGTCCGGCCGCCCGCTTCCGTCCTGGTGGCGCATATCCCGCTCCACGTACATTTCGAGCGGATTCCCGTTTCCAATCAGATTGGCAAATGTCGTCTCATCGAAAACGGCGTAATGCTTGATGCGAATGTGGAGCAAATTTTCGACAGAGGAAACGAGCCGCTCGGCACTTCCGTTTTTGTATTCGCTCCCCAAAAGAAGAATCGGCTCATTTTCGGCGCTGATGCGCGTGCATTCCGGCAGCGCGATGAAATACATTTCTTGAATTTTTTGATTGTACGCCATGAGCCAAATGGCAGCGGCTTCGTCCGGCGGCTCTTTCCCGAGGCCGAGAAACAGATAATATTCCGTCGGTTCCTCACCGGTTGTCGCGGTCGGCATGCGCCATTGTGTGAACAGCGCGGCGATGCCCCAGACAATTCCGTAGACGAGCGCCGCCAAAAGGAGCAGGCAGAAAAATAATTTCTTGTATCGGATTCGTGTGCGTCTCATGCTTCCGTATCCTTCTGCGCCGCCGTCCAAGAGAGAATCAAATGATTGCGCCCTTCGATCGTGAGCGGATGCAAATATTCGTGCTCTTCGGCCAAATGCCGGATGGTGTCATCGTAGGCGATGATGCACGCCGTATCGAGATTTTTTCCGGCGGCGCGGCGAATTTCCTCCACGCCCGGAAAATCCCGCATCGGCTCGATGTAATCGGCCAAAAACAAAATTTTATCCAAAAGAGACATGCCTGGCTTTCCCGTCGTGTGGCACGCGACCGCGGACAGAATCGCCGCATCCGTGATGCCGTAATGCGTGGCGGCAAAGACGGCGCCGGCCGGTCCGTGCATCAAATTCGGACTCTCCCACATCCATTCGTCGACCGCGTAATCGCCCAAAATTTCCGGATGCTTAGAAACGAGCGCCTGCATGGCGGAAAGTTTGTCGTGTTTCATGCAATCGTGCACCCAGCCGGCGAGCTCGGCCGCCTCGGGATCGGCGCCGTAGCGAAGCGCCAACTGTTTCGCGCTCTCCGCGACGCCCTCCGTATGGCGGAAACGTTTCTTCGTGAGCCGCTCTTCCAAATCCTTTACGATACGATGAAATTCCATTCTCGTTCCTTTCAAATGGTCGTGTATAAATGATGCTCGCGGATGTAGGCGATGACGGCATCCGGGATGAGATAGCGCACGGAGCGGGCTTCGCGCATGAGACGACGAAGCGCCGTGGAGGAAATTTCCAGCTCGGGCGTCCGCAGGAAATGAATTTTTTTCTCGCCGATGTCCCCGAAATAGCGCATGGTCGATTTCACGCGTTCTTCGCTGCCGGCGCGGCTCGTGCAAATGAAATCGCAGGAATCCAAGAGTTCGGCATTGTATTTCCACGTCGGCAAATCGGCAATCGCATCCGTCCCGGCGATGAAATAAAATTCCGTGCCGACAGGATAGATTTTTTTCAATTCATGAATGGTGTCGACGGTGTACGACGGCCCCGCGCGCCGGATTTCGATATCGGACACGCGAAAGCGATCGTTTCCTTCAATCGCAAGGCGGACCATGTCGTAGCGATTCTGTTTCGTGATATCGCCGCGGAGAATTTTCCCCGGCGTGTCACCCGTCGGAATGAAAATGACGTGCGCGAGCTGAAATACCTGACGCGCTTCCTCCGCAATGACCAGATGCCCCATGTGAATGGGATTGAAGGACCCACCGAAGACTCCTATGCGTTCTGCCACCAAGTCAGCACTCCTTCCAAAACGGCGATCGCCAGCCCCATCGCGAGCAGCCATTCCAAAAAATGATACAGCTCATAGCGGCCTTTGAGGGATTTCGTGTGATAAAAAATCCACCATTTGAGCTTGTACGCCAAAGACAAAGATTCGCGCGTCGGTGTCATTCGCGAATTTGCCCGTTTCCGAAAATTTTATACTTGTACGTCACGAGCGGCGAAAGGCCGACGGGGCCGCGCACGTGAAGTTTCTGCGTGCTGATTCCAATCTCCGCGCCGAGGCCGAATTCAAAGCCGTCCGTGAAACGCGTGGACGCATTCGCATAGACGCAAGCGGCGTCCACCGCATTCATAAACGCGCGAATCGCCTCTTTGTCCTCGGAAACGATACATTCGGAATGCTTCGTGCCGTAGGTCGCAATGTGACGAACGACCGCGGGCAAATCCGCCACAATCCGCACGGACAGAATCAAGTCGCCGTATTCCGTCCTCCAATCCTCTTCCGTCGCCGGCTTTGCCTCGGGATCAATCCGGCAAACGGCCTCATCGCCGCGAATTTCGACGCCCTTGGCACGGAGCGCGGTGAAAAGTTTCGGAATCATGACGGGCGCGATGTCTTTGTGAATCAAAAGCGTTTCCATCGCGTTGCAGACGGACGGGCGCTGCGTCTTCGCATTGACGGCAATTGCAATCGCTTTCGCCGGGTCGGCCGCCTTGTCGATGTACGTGTGACAAATGCCGCTCCCCGTCTCAATCACGGGCACCGTCGCCGTCTCCGTGACGAAACGAATGAGTTTTGCGCCGCCGCGGGGAATGGCCAAATCGACACACTCTTTCATGGAAAGAAGTGTATTCATCAGCTCGCGATTCGGATCCAGGATAGAGGAAACGGCTTCTTTTCGGACGCCGTGCGCCTCCAAAACGGATTGAATGAGATGCGTGAGCGCAACATTTGTAAAATGCGCCTCTTTGCCGCCGCGCAAAATGCAGGCGTTTCCGCTCTTGATGCAAAGCGCCGCCGCGTCGACCGTGACATTGGGTCGCGATTCGTAAATCATCGCAATGACGCCGAAAGGCACGGTTTCTTGGATGAGTTCCAATCCGTTTTCCAAAATGCGCCGCGACAAAATTTTGTGGCAGGGATCGGAAAGCTTCGCCAGCTGCCGCACCCCTTCCGCCATCTCCGCGATGCGTTTTGAGGAAACGGTGAGGCGCTCCGTCATGGCAGCGGAGAGTCCGTACTCCGGCGCTTTCTCGATATCTTTCGCGTTCGCCGCCAAAAGGCTTGTTTCTTGTTCTTCCAAGGCATCGGCAAGATCGGCCAAAACAGCATTCTTTTCCTCTTCCGAAAGAGATGCCAAGTCCGCAGCAGCAACTTTTGCCGCCGCCCCCAGCGCCCGCAATTCCTCCTCTGTCATGATTTCCCTCCTTCTGTTCCGCTTACCGCGTTTGTCACACGGAGATAAATGCTTGATGTTAGTGCCTTTTGTTTTTTTCGACATCTCCTGTGCTTGGTTTCAGATGATGGCTTGATAAGGCTTGATGATTGTGCCTCTTGCTTTTGCGACCTCTCCTGTGTTTGGCTTCAGGTGATGGCTTGATAAGGCTTGCTGATTGTGCTTCTTACTTTTTCAGCCTTTCCCACACTTCTTTTTCAGAAAAAGCAAAAAATACGAATGTTATATCAAGCCTTTTCAAGCCCTTCAAGCCCTTTAAGCCCCAGCTGCAAACGTACTCAGCACTATGAGCCGCAAAAGCCAAGCAAGTCGCTCCCGGCTCCAGGCTCCAAGCTCCAAGCTATCTTGCGCCTGAGGCCAAAAGCTGAGCAAACCAAACATCTCAATGCAGTACATACAAATTATCCCGATGAATCACCGTATCATACGGCGCCACCGTGCCGAGCCGCGACGCCATTTCCTGCGTGTGACAGCCGGAAAGCCGCGCCGTGTCCTCCTTGCCGTAATGCGCAATCCCGCGCGCCAGCTCTTCTTCGCCGCAATAGACCGAAACGATATCGCCTTCCGCCCAGTTTCCTTCCGTCCCGACAATCCCGACCGGAAGCAGACTCGATCCTTTGTGCAAGATGGCTTCGCGGCAGCCGGCGTCGACGAAAATTTTCCCGTCAATCCCGGCACCGATGATAATTTCCCGTTTCTTCAGTTGCGGATGCACCGTATCGGCGCGGAAAAACGTCCCGACCGGCTCCCCGTCCAAAATGCGGTACAGCACCTGCGGCGTGTCGCTCCGCGCGATCACCATGTCGATCCCGGAGCGGACGCAAATTTCCGCCGCGAGCAATTTCGTGTACATCCCGCCCGTGCCGCTCTTCGTCCCCGGCCCTTCCGCCAAGCGAATCAAATCGCGCGTAAAATGCGGCACCTCGTCCAAAAGTTTCGCATCCGCATTCGTCGCCGGATTTTTGTCGTACAGCCCGTCCACATCCGAAAGCAAAATCAAAAGATCCGCATCCACGATGCTCGCCACCGTCGCGGACAGCGTGTCGTTGTCGCCGATTTTCAGCTCGTCCGCCGCCACCGCGTCATTCTCGTTGATGACCGGAATCGCTCCCGTTTCCAGAAGCGCGCGAATCATCCCGCGGGCGTACATATAGCGCGCCGGGCTGAGCGAATCTCCCTTCGTCAGGAGCACCTGCCCCACGTGCCGGCCGTAATCTTGAAACGAACGCTCGTACGCATTCATCAAAATCCCCTGCCCGACCGCCGCCGATGCCTGTTTCTCGCACAAAAGCGTCGGCCGCTCGGCAAATCCCAGAAGAGGAAACCCGACCCCAATCGCCCCGGACGTCACCAGCACCACCTGCCGCCCGTCGTTGACCAGATCGCAAATCTGCCGCGCCAAATGATCGATGAAACGGAATTTGATCTTTCCGTCCGGATGCGTAATGGAGCTCGTCCCCACCTTGACGACAATCGTTTTTTTAGCGGAAACGATGTCCTTTCGCATGCTATCTTGGGAGCTCATAATGCGACTTCTCCTCCTTTTGCCGGAAAAGGACGCAATGCCGACCGATAATTTGGACCACCTCGCAGGCAAGCGCTTTCTCCAAGACCGCCGCCGTCTCGTGAATCTCCTCCGTCGAATTTTGGTGGATTTTCACTTTGATCAGCTCGCGCGCCGCAATGGCATCCTCCGCACTTTGGATGACCGACTCCGTCAGCCCTTCCTTTCCGATCTGCACCACATCCGGAAAATTCACCGCGATGGCCTTCAGATATTGTTTCTGTTTCCCTTTCAGCATCTCAATCCTCATCCTGCCGTTTTTCGGCAAACGTAAATTCCATCCCGTACAAATCGACCGTATCGCCCTCGCGGATGCCCTGTTTCTTCAATAATTTATCCAAATTCATAAATTTCCACGCGCGCTCGAAACGCCGCAGCTGGAATGCGTCGTCGAAATCCGTCATCGCGACCAATTTCTCCACCCGCTTGCCGCGGACATGGTACACGCCGTCCTCCACCGTGATTTCAAATTCATCCTGCGGCACGTCGTACACAATCGTCCGCTCCGGCACATTCTCCGGCAGCGCCGGGATTTCCTGCAACATCTCCCACGCCCGCTCCATCAGCGCGCGCACGCCTTCCCCGGACAGCGCGCAAATGGGGAAATATTCGTAGCCGGCCGCTTCGATTTCCTTTTGGAGCGCTTCGAGCTTCGCCGCATCCGCCAAATCAATTTTATTGGCCGCGACGATCTGTTTCTTTTCCGCCAGCTGCGGACTGTAAATGGACAGCTCCTCATTGATGACGCGGAAATCTTCCAGCGGATCGCGCCCTTCGCTTCCCGCCGCGTCCAGCACGTGAATCAGGACGCGCGTGCGCTCCACATGGCGCAAAAATTCGTAACCGAGCCCGACACCGCGGCTCGCCCCTTCGATGAGACCCGGAATGTCCGCCATGACGAAACTACGCTCATCCGACAGCTCCACGACGCCCAAATGCGGCTCCAATGTCGTGAAATGATACGCCGCCACTTCCGGCCGCGCGCCCGACACTTTCCGGATGAGACTCGATTTCCCGACGCTCGGAAATCCCAAAAGCCCCACATCGGCCAGGACTTTCAGCTCCAGACGCACTTCCTTTTCTTCGCCCGGCTCCCCTTTTTCCGCATACGTCGGCGCCCTTACTGCGGACGTCGCAAAATGCTGATTGCCCCGTCCGCCGCGCCCGCCGCGCACGAGCAGCGCCTCCTGCCCTTCATGCGTGAGATCCGCCAACAGCGCATCCGTCTTCACGTCGTACACCATCGTCCCCAGCGGCACCTTGATCACGACATCCTCCGCCGACGCGCCGTACATATTTTTTGAACCGCCGCTCTCGCCGTTTTTCGCGGCAAATTTCCGGTGCCGCCGGAAATCCATCAGCGTGCTGACATTTCCCGCCGCCCGCACAATCACGGACCCGCCGCGCCCGCCGTCCCCGCCGGAAGGCCCGCCCCGCGGCACATATTTCTCCCGCCGAAAGGAAACCATCCCATCCCCGCCGGCTCCGGACGCCACAATAATTCGCGCTTTATCGATAAACATAAAAATTTTTCTCCATTCAATAATGAGATAAGAAACGGATCGTGTTTGTCTTTTATTATATCATATGACTCTATAAGTGGCGGAAAAAGTTAGCAGTGAGTAGTGAGCAGTGAGCAGTTCAGGAAGCGGCCT
>CAVEYT010000015.1:0-15163 GCA_963619995.1 Acutalibacteraceae bacterium
TTACACCAATTCGATGATCGCACGCGGCGCCGCATCACCCTTGCGGGGTTCGAGTTTCATGATGCGCGTGTAGCCGCCGTTCCGTTCCTTGTATTTCGGAGCGATTTCGTCGAACAGTTTCTTCGTAATGGTTTCATCCATCACGAAGGAGAGGGCCTGCCGACGAGCGTGGAGATCGCCGCGCTTGGCAAGCGTAATCATTTTCGCCGCGGAACGCGTGAGTTCTTTGGCTTTGGTTTCCGTGGTTTCGATACGGCCGTATCTGAAGAGTTCGGTCGTCAGGCTGCGGAGCAATGCTCTGCGCGGGCCGGAGACTCTTCTCAATTTGCTGTGAGCCATGAGGTTCCTCCTATAGAATCAGTCTTCGGGATCTTTCAAGCGAAGACCCAGACCTTTGTAAAGTGCCAGTTTGTTCTTGATTTCCTCGACGGATTTTTTCCCGAGATTCCGCGTGTGAGCGAGCTCATCTTCCGTCTTTTCCAAAAGCTGGCTGAGCGCATGAATCTCCGCCCGTTTCAGGCAGTTGAACGCTCTGACGCCAAGCTCGAGCTCATCGATCGGTACGGCATCAAAGTCGATGGCATTGACTGCCGCCTCTTCGTCGTCTTCGCCTTCGCCGCTCGGCTGCACCGTCACAAACGGTGTCTTTGCCAGCGCGCGGAAGGTCTCGAAGCATTCGATGAGAATATTCGCCGCTTTGGCCACGGCATCTTCGGCACTGACGGAGCCGTCGGTTTCCACTTCGAGCGTCAATTTATCGTAATTCAGTTCATTGCCGACGCGCGTGTCGCTGACTTCGTAATTGCATTTCACGACCGGCGAGAAAATGGAATCGATCGGAATTTCTCCTATCGCATCCTCGTCTTTCTTGTTCTTCGTGAAAGGCACGTAGCCGTGTCCGCGGTCGATGGTCAGTTCCATGCCCAGATGCGATTTCTTGCTCAAATGGCAAAGGACGAGGTCTCCGTTCAAGACGTCGATTTCCGCCGGGACTTTGAGGTCGCCGGCCGTGAAGGCGCCTTCTTTCGTGGCGTCCACGCGGACGGTAATCGGAAACTGCGCTTCGCTGTACGCAATGAAACGAATTTTCTTGAGCTGCAGAATGATGTCCGTCACGTCTTCTTTGATTCCGGGAATCGTGGAGAATTCATGAAGGACGCCGTCAATCTTGATAGACGTAATGGCTACGCCGTCAAGGGAGGAAAGCAAGACACGCCGAAGGCTGTTTCCCAATGTGATGCCATATCCTCTTTCGAGTGGCTCGCATTCGAATTTCGCATAGCGATCAGATTCACCCGTCGTGACTGCTTTTATGGTAAAGCTTCTGTTTTCAATCATCCGTATTTCCTCCTTTCGCGCTGATTTGCGCCATAATCATGCAAAAGTCTCGATCAGACTCTTCTGCGTTTCGGAGGACGGCAGCCGTTGTGCGGGATCGGCGTGACATCTTTGATGCTGCTGACTTCGATGCCGGCTGCCTGGATGGCACGGATGGCGGCTTCACGGCCGGCACCCGGTCCTTTGACGAAAACGTCGGCCGAGCGCATGCCCATATCGATGGCCGCTTTGGCTGCCTGTTCGGCTGCCATCTGCGCGGCAAAAGGCGTGCTCTTACGAGAACCTTTGAATCCCAGACCGCCTGCGGAGGCCCAAGAAATGGCATTCCCCTTCGTGTCGGTAATCGTTACAATCGTGTTGTTGAATGTGGAACGAATATGCGCGGCGCCTGTTTCTACATGTTTCTTTTCTTTTCTTTTGGTTTTGGTTTTTACGTTAGCCATGATATCCCTCCTTCTATCTTATTTCTTCTTACCGGCAATGGTCTTCTTCGGACCTTTGCGTGTACGGGCATTCGTCTTGGTGCGTTGTCCGCGGACGGGGAGTCCCGCGCGATGACGCTTGCCGCGATAGGACCCGATTTCCACGAGTCTCTTGATATTGAGGGATTCCTCACGGCGCAGGTCGCCTTCCACTTTGTATTCGGAAAGGGCTTGGCGGATCTTCGCCACATCATCCTCGGTCAGATCTCTGACGCGGATGTCGGGATTGATTCCGGTGTCTGCCAGAATTTTCTTGGAAAGAGTAAGGCCGATTCCATAAATATAAGTCAAGCCGATCTCAACGCGCTTATCACGGGGTAAGTCTACACCAGCTATACGTGCCATTTACTCTGTACCTCCTTTTCGTAATTAACCTTGTCTTTGTTTATGTTTGGGATTTTCGCAAATGACCATGACGCGGCCCTTGCGTTTAATGATTTTGCATTTGTCACACATCTTTTTGACTGACGGTCTGACTTTCATCTTGGGTCCTCCTTGTTACTTGAATCGATAGGTAATTCTGCCGTGATCGAGATCGTAGGCGGTGAGTTCCATCGTGACGCGATCGCCGGGCAGGATACGAATGAAGTTCATCCGCATTTTCCCGGAAATATGAGCCAGGACTATGTGTCCGTTTTCCAGTTTGACGCGAAACATGGCGTTCGGCAGTTTTTCAACGACCTTCCCTTCCACTTCGATGACGTCGTCTTTGCTCATGAGAGCCTCCTTCCACTTTCTTTGGATTCTCGCATAGATTTCAAGGAACCACTGATTCAATCGAAGAATCTTATTTTGCGGCATAATTATGCAATACTGCGTCAAAGGGTTCCTTAAATAGCTCGCTATTCTCGTCACCCTTTTCCTTGTCTTGCATAATTATGCTTATCGCAAAATCAGATAACGATTGAATCAGCGCTTCCTTAATTCCTCAGCGTCAACACGCGAGGGCCGTCTTTGGTGATGACGACGGTGTGCTCGATGTGAGCGGCCGGTTTCCCGTCTGCCGTCGCCGCGGCCCATCCGTCTTTTCGGATTCGGATATCCGCGCTTCCCATGGAAATCATGGGCTCGATGCAAATGACCATGCCTTCTTGCAAAAGCGGTCCGTGCCCCGGATCTCCGTAATTGGGAATCTCCGGCTCTTCGTGCATGTCGGTCCCGATGCCATGTCCCACATAGTCGTAGATAATCCCGTACCCATAGGGACGGACGACGCTTTCGACCGCATGGCCGATGTCACCGACGTGATGGCCGGGGACGGCGGCCGCGATACCGGCTTCCAGCGCCCTTTGCGTCACTTCGATGAGCTGCATCGTCTTTTTGTTCACGTGACCGACGGGGACGGTGATACAGGAATCTCCCATATATCCGTCCACTTCCACGACGAGATCGAGTGCCACGATCTGCCCGTTCCTCAGAATGGTCTTGGCTGACGGAATGCCGTGTACGACGATTTCGTCGACCGATGCGCAGATGGAAGCGGGAAATCCTTCATAGCCTTTGCAGCTGGGAATGCCCCCATGCGAGCGGATGTACTCTTCGGCCATTTGATCCAGAGAAAGAGTCGAGATCCCGGGGCGCACTTTCTTTTCCAAAAAGGAAAGGGTGTCGGCCGTGAGCCTGGCGGCTTTTTCAATCTTCTCAATTTCTTCCGGTGATCGTATCGTGATCATTTCTTGGCCTTCTCCAGGGCGGAGACGATTTGATCATGGACTTCATCCATCGATTTGTCCCCATCGATATTGGACAGAACGCCGGACGCCTCATAGTAATCGATCAGCGGTTTCGTGGAGGCTTCATACACGGAAAGGCGCTGATTCACCGTTTCCTCTTTATCGTCGTCGCGCTGGTAGAGCTCGCCGCCGCAGACGTCACAGACGCCTTCTTTTTTCGGCGGGCGGAATTCCTTGTGGAAGGATGCTCCGCAAGACCGGCAGACAAAACGCCCGCAAATCCGCTTGACGAGATCGTCTTTGTTCGCCGTGATATTGAGGACGGCCGTGAGCGAAATGCCCATGTCGTGCAAAATGGCATCGAGCGCCGCCGCTTGCGCCGCCGTGCGCGGGAACCCGTCCAAAATCCAGCCTTTTTTGCAATCGGCTTCGGCCAGGCGTTCCTTTACGATACCGACGGTGACACTGTCGGGGACGAGCGCCCCCTTGTCCATATAGCTTTTCGCTTCTTTCCCCAGCGGCGTCCCCGCCTTGACAGCGGCGCGGAACATATCGCCGGTGGAAATCTGCGGAATGCCGTATTTGCCGATCAGCCGCTCCGCCTGCGTACCTTTTCCGGCACCGGGCGGTCCCATCAATAAGATATACATCTTCCTGTCTCCTTATTTCAGAAAACCTTGGTAATGGCGATTGACCATGAGGGACTGCGCCTGCCGCATCGTATCAAGGGCGACGCCCACGATGATGAGAAGTGCCGTGCCGCCGAAGTACACCCCTTGGATGCCCGTGATATGGCCGATGAAATTCGGCAAAATCGCAATGGCCGCCAAGAAGATGGCTCCCGTCAGCGTGATTCTCGTCAAGACGCGATCCACGTATTCCATGGTCGGTTTCCCCGGACGAATCCCGGGAATAAAGCCGCCGTATTTCTTCATATTATCCGCCAAGTCTTGGACATTGACCGTGATGGCGGTATAGAAGTAGGTAAAGACAATGATGAGGAACGCGTAGCAAATCGTATTCGCCCACGAACCCCAGCTGAAGAAGTTCGCCACCGCTTTGATCCATCCCACATCGACGAACTGCGCCAATGTCACAGGCATCATGAGAATGGAGGAAGCGAAAATAATGGGAATGACGCCGGCCTGATTGACTTTGAGCGGCAGGAAGCTGTTGTGGCCTCCGTACATCTTGCGGCCGACGACGCGCTTGGCGTACTGAATCGGAATGCGCCGCTGCCCTTCATTGACCTCGATGACCACCGCAATCATGACGATGGCGATGACGAGGAAGAGCAAAAGTTGGAAAGGACTGATCGTCCCGACGGAAAGGTATTCAAAAATCGTGCCCACCGCATCGGGGAAACGTGCCACGATACCGGCGAAAATGATCAAGGAAATCCCGTTTCCGATTCCTTTTTCCGTAATTTGCTCGCCGATCCACATCAGAAGGCAAGTGCCGGCCGTCAATACGACGCAGATAAAGATGACGAATACCCAGCTGTTATCCACGAGCGCATTATTGATTTTAAGGCCGTATGCCATGCCGAGCGCCTGCACAAATCCGAGGCCGACCGCGCCGTAGCGGGTGACTTTCTGGATTTTTTTGTAGCCCTCCTGCCCGTCTTTTCTCCATTCCTCAAATTTCGGAATGACGGCGGCCAGAAGCTGCATAATGATGGAGGCATTGATGTAGGGCGTGATGCTCATCGCAAATATGGAGAATTTGCTGAGCGCCCCGCCGGCAAACAGGTCGAGGAAGCCGAAGAGGTTTCCTGCGGAAAACAAACTTTCTATCACGGAGGCGTCGACGCCCGGCACCGGGATATGGACTCCCAGCCGAAAGACGACGAACATGACAAAGGTGAAAATGATGCGATCCTTCAATTCCTTATTTGTCAAAAGGTTTTCGAGGACGTTACCCATTTTACTTCACCTCTGCTTTTCCACCCGCTGCTTCGATTTTCTCTTGTGCGGTCTTGGTGAAACCCTGTGCGACGACCGTCAGTTTCTTCGTGAGTTCTCCGTTGCCCAGAATGCGGACACCGTCGAGGACGTTTTTCAAAATGCCGGCTTCGATCAGATTTTCCGGCGCGACGGTCATGCCGTCATCAAAGACATTGAGCTTCGAGACATTGACTTCCGCATAGCGCTTTGCCAATACGTTCTTGAAGCCGCGCTTCGGGAGACGACGGTACAGAGGCATCTGGCCGCCTTCAAATCCCGGACGGACGCCGCCGCCGCTTCTGGATTTCTGACCTTTCATGCCGCGCGTCGAGGTCTTGCCCATACCGCTTCCCAGGCCTCTTCCGACTCTGCGACGAGCGCGGGTCGAGCCTTCGGCCGGTTTCAGTTCATGCAGTTTCATCTATTGCACCTCCTTTGTATCAGTTTTCTTTGACTTCTACGAGATGGCGCACTTTGTGAAGCATGCCTTGGATCTGCGGAGTCAGTTCTTTTTCGACGGTGGAATTTGTCTTCTTAAGGCCGAGAGCCTTGACGGTCGCAATCTGCTCGGGACGGGAGCCGATCACGCTCTTTTTCAATGTAACAGTGACTTTGCTCATGATCGTCCTCCTTACGCGTTGTAAATCTCATCCAAAGTCTTGCCGCGAAGCGCCGCGACATCCTTGGCGTTTTGCAACTTGGAGAGACCGTCCAACGTCGCTTTGACCATATTGATCGGGTTGGAAGAGCCGAGCGACTTGGTCAGAATATTGCGAATGCCGACGAGTTCCAGGACCGCACGGGTCGGGCCGCCTGCGATGATACCGCAACCTTCGGCAGCCGGCTTCATGAAGACGCGGCCTGCGCCGTAAATGCCCAACATTTCATGCGGGATGGTCCCGTTTTTCGTGGCGACCGTGATCATATGTTTCTTGGCATCTTCGACGCCTTTGCGAATCGCTTCCGGAACTTCGGCCGCTTTGCCCAGGCCTGCGCCGACTTTCCCTTTTCCGTCACCGACGACGACGACGGCAGCAAAGGAAAAGCGACGGCCGCCCTTGACGACTTTGGCCACGCGGTTGATGAAAACCACGTTTTCCTGCAAATCGGATTCCGGTTTTTCAAATCTTGGCATGTGCTTTCTCCTTTGCCTCAGAACTTCAGGCCGCCTTCACGGGCGCCTTCTGCCAGAGCTTTCACTCTGCCGTGGTAAATATAGCCGCCACGGTCGAATACTACGGTCTCGATTCCCTTGGCAAGAGCACGGGAGGCGACAAGTTTGCCGACCTCGGTCGCTGCCTCGGCGTTGCCGCCGTTGGAGAATTTGCCCGCGAGTTCTTTATCGAGCGTGCTGGCGGAAACGAGCGTCGTGCCGGCCACGTCGTCGATCACCTGCGCATAGATATGCGAAAGGGAACGGGAAACGCAGAGGCGCGGGCATTCAGCCGTACCGGAAATTTTCTTGCGGAGACGAAGGTGGCGACGTACCACGGCCTCTCTTGTAGTCATTTTAGCCATGTTTTACCTCCCTCTTACTTCGCACCGGTCTTACCGGCTTTACGACGGACATATTCACCCGCATAGCGGATACCCTTGCCTTTGTACGGCTCCGGTTCGCGCCAATGACGGATTTCAGCTGCCACCATTCCGACTTTTTCTTTGTCGGCGCCCGAGACGAGAATGCGGACATTCGACGGGCAGGTGATGGTGATGCCTTCCGGCGGCGTGACGATGACGGGATGGGAGAAGCCGAGCGCGAGTTTCAAATTCGTGCCCTGCATCTGCGCATTGTAACCGACACCTTGGATTTCAAGCTCTTTCGTGAAGCCTTCGCTGACGCCGACAATCATATTGTTGATGAGCGTGCGGCACAGGCCGTGGAGAGAGCGTTCTTTCTTGTTGTCATTCGGGCGGCTGACGTGAATCGTGCCGTCCTCCATTTCAATTCCGATTTCCGGATTGAGCGTACGGGAAAGCGTCCCCTTCGGCCCTTTGACCGTCACGGTATGACCGTCGATTTTGACTTCCACACCGGCCGGTACCGCAATCGGTTTCTTTCCGATTCTAGACATTTCCTTCCTCCTGCTTACCAGACATAGGCGAGAACTTCGCCGCCAAGACCCTCTTTGCGAGCTTTCTTGTCGGTCATCACGCCTTTGGATGTGGAAACGATGGCAATCCCAAGACCGCCAAGGACGCGCGGGAGTTCTTCTTTGCCGGCATAGACGCGAAGTCCCGGCTTGGAAATTCTCTTGAGGCCCTTGATGACCTTTTCCCGGTTTGCACCGTATTTGAGTGTCGCACGGAGACGGGTGTGTCCGTCGACTTCGATTTCTTCTACGTTCCGGATAAAGCCTTCATCCTTCAGAATCGCAAGCATCGCAGCTTTCATTTTGGAAGCAGGCATATCGACTTTATCGTGATACGCATCGTTCGCGTTGCGAATACGGGTGAGCATATCCGCAATCGGATCGGTTGTTACCATGTGTTATTCCTCCTTCCGTTCTTACCAGCTGGCTTTTCTTACGCCGGGGATTTCTCCGCGGTAAGCCAAATCACGAAACTGGTTGCGGCAGATTCCGAATTTACGCATATAGCCGTGAGGACGGCCGGTCAGCTTGCAGCGATTGTGCAGGCGGGTCGGAGATGCGTTTTTCGGAAGTCTGGAAAGCCCTTCGTAGTCACCGGCTTCTTTCAAAGCACGGCGTTTTTCCGCATATTTCTGTACGGTGAGCTCTCTCTTTTTCTCACGTTCCAGCATGGATTTCTTTGCCATATTGTCCTCCGCTTACTTCTTGAACGGCATGCCGAAACGGCTGAGAAGCTCACGTGCTTCTTCGTCGGTCTTCGCCGTGGTCACCACGATAATATCCATCCCGCGAAGTTTGTCGATCTGATCGTAATCGACTTCGGGGAAAATCAGCTGTTCTTTGACGCCGAATGCGTAATTGCCGCGACCGTCGAAACTCTTGTCGCTGATGCCGCGGAAGTCGCGCACGCGGGGAAGAGCAATATTGATGACGCGGTCGAGGAATTCGTACATTTTTTCGCCGCGAAGCGTCACTTTGCAGCCGAGCGGCATCCCTTCGCGGATTTTCCAAGCCGCCAAAGAACGCCGCGCTTTACAAACGATCGGCTTCTGTCCGGTGATGGCCGCCAAATCCGCCGAAGCGGCGTCGATGGCTTTCGCATTGGTGGTCGCTTCGCCCACGCCGATATTGACGACAATCTTTTCCAGCTGCGGAATCTGCATCGGATTTTTATAACCGAATTTTTCCTGCAGGGCCGGGCGGATTTCCGCCTGATATAAGTCTTTCAATCTGGACATAATTTCCTCCTTCCCTGCTTACTTGGCTTTGTCGATGATCGCTCCGCTCTTGACGGCGGCGCGTACATACGATCCGTCAGGCTGTGCGACTTTCTTGATCCGGGTCGGTTTCTTCGTCTCCGGATCGAGAATCATGACATTGGATACATGAATCGGGGCTTCTTTTTCAATAATGCCGCCTTTGGGATTGGCCTGGGTCGGTCTCGTGTGGCGTTTGATCATATTGACGCCTTCGACGACGACGCGATTCTTGGCCGGCTGGGCGGATTTGATGACGCCCTGTTTCCCTTTATCTTTGCCGGCGATGACGACGACGGTATCTCCGGTCTTCACATGCAAATGACTCATCTGCTACCTCCCTTAGAGCACTTCCGGAGCAAGAGAAATGATTTTCATGAAATCTTTCTCGCGAAGCTCTCTTGCGACCGGTCCGAAAATACGTGTGCCCATCGGGCTCTTGTCCTGCTTAATCAGGACGACCGCATTTTCGTCGAAACGAATGTGGGAGCCGTCCGGACGGCTGACGCCGCTCACGGTACGGACGATGACGCCCTTTACGACCTGGCTTTTCTTGACAACGCCACCCGGCGATGCATCTTTGACGGTGCATACGACGACGTCGCCGATGTTGCCGCTTTTACGCCAGGAGCCGCCCAGGACTTTGATGACCAGTACGCTTTTGGCGCCGGTGTTGTCTGCAACGTTGAGTCTGCTTTCCTGCTGAATCATCGTGCCTTTCCTCCTATGATTTTCTTTCTAATCAATTCTGACGGGCGACGATTTTCTCGACTCTCCAATGCTTATCCTTGGACATCGGGCGAGTTTCGACGATGCGGACGGTGTCTCCGACACGGCATTCGTTGTTTTCGTCATGCGCTTTGAATTTCTTGGTGGTATTGATGGATTTATTGTAAAGCTTATGGGGAACCTTGCGTTCGATGGCGACGACGACGGTCTTGTCCATCTTGTCGCTCACGACAATTCCCTGGCGCACTTTGCGCAGATTTCTTTCTTCTGCCACGGTGGGATCCTCCTATCGACTCTTGCCTTATTTGGCAGCTTTCAATTCTTCTTCACGCTGCACGGTCTTGATCCGCGCAATGGTTTTCTTGACTTCACGGATTCGCGAAGGATTTTCAAGCTGACCGGTAGCGAGCTGAAAACGGAGGTTAAACAGTTCTTCCTTCAAGCCGGCGACTTTTTCGTCCATTTCGGCAGCAGAGAGATTACGGATTTCATTGACCTTCATTTTATTCACCTGCCACTTCTTCCTGACCCTTGACTACGAATTTGGTTTTGATGGGCAGCTTGTTGCCGGCAAGACGCATCGCTTCTTTTGCCGTTTCCATCGGTACGCCCGCGATTTCAAAGAGGACGCGTCCCGGTTTTGCGACTGCTACCCAGTATTCGACCGAGCCCTTCCCGGAGCCCTGGCGGGTGCCGAGCGGCTTAGCCGTGACAGGCTTGTCGGGGAAAATTTTGATCCAGACTTGGCCACCGCGCTTGATGTAACGCGTCATGGCGATACGAGCCGCTTCAATCTGGCGGTTCGTAATCCAGGACGGTTCGAGGGCGACCATGCCGTATTCGCCGAAGGCGACTTTATTGCCGCGATGAGCGCGGCCTTTCATGCGACCGCGGAACTGTTTGCGGTACTTGGTACGTTTCGGAATTAACATTACGCGTCGCTCCTTTCCGTATTTCTGGCTCTGCGTTCGCCGCGGCCTTCACGACCTTCGCGACGACCTTCGCCACGTCCGCCGCGACGCCCGCCGCGACCGCCGTCTTTGCGATCTCCGCGGCTCTTGCCGTCACGGGTGTTTTCCGTCTCCGGTACCATTTCGCCCGGAGCGATTTCGCCTTTGTAGATCCAGACTTTGACGCCGATGGCACCGTAGGTGGTGTGCGCGGCCGTCACGCCGTAATCGATATTCGCGCGAAGCGTCTGAAGCGGAATGGAACCTTCACGCTGCGATTCGCTGCGAGCGATTTCCGCACCGCCCAGGCGCCCGGAAACCATGACTTTGATGCCCTTGGCACCGGCACGCATCGTGCGCCCGATGGCCTGCTTGATCGCGCGGCGGAAACCGATACGTTTTTCCAGCTGCGCTGCGATATCTTCAGCGACCAAGATGGCGCTCATATCACGGGAACGGATTTCCATGATATCGATATCGATTTCTTTATCGGTCAAAGAAGCGAGTGCTTTTTTGATATCTTCGATACCCGTGCCGCCGCGACCGATGACCATCCCCGGCTTGGCGGTATGAATGGCGAGCTTAATGCGTCCGCCCATCCGCTTGATGCCAATCTTGGAGATGCCTGCGATAAAGAGATGTTTCTTCAGGAATGCGCGAATTTTCGCATCCTCTACGAGAAGATTGGCATACTCTTTTTCCGCATACCATTTGGAATCCCAGTCGTCAATGATGCCGACGCGAAGTCCATGTGGATTAACTTTCTGACCCATCGTTTTCCTCCTCGTTAATCTCTTTCAGCGACTTTGATTGTAAGGGTGCTGGTGCGTTTCATAATGGCGAAAGCTTGGCCGCGGGAGCGCGGATGGATTCGTTTCATGATCGGGCCTGCATCTACATAGGTCGTGGAAACATAGAGTTTGTCGATATTCATATCGTTGTTGTTTTCTGCATTTGCCATAGCGCTTTTCAGTGTCTTTTCGACAATGGAGGAAGCCGCTTTGGGGGTCTGACGGAGAATCGCCAGCGCCTCTCCGCAATCTTTGCCGCGAATCACATCGACGACGATGCGGACTTTACGGGGCGAAATGCGGATATTTCTGCTGATTGCCTGTACTTCCATTTTTTCCTCCCCGTTTATTTCTTATCGTTCTTGGAATGTCCCTTGTAGGTCCGGGTCGGGGCGAATTCGCCCAGCTTGTGGCCGACCATATCTTCGGTGACATAGACCGGTACGTGTTTTCTACCGTCGTGAACTGCGATCGTGTGACCGACGAAGTCCGGCAGGATGGTGGAAGCACGGGACCAGGTTTTGATGACTTTCTTTTCATTGGCGGCGTTCATGGCGTCGATTTTCTTCACGAGGGAGAAAGCGACGAACGGGCCTTTTTTGACTGATCTGGACACTTTGTTTCCTCCTTATCTTACTTGCGTCTCTTGACGATAAGCTTCGTGGAAGCTTTCTTATTGTCACGCGTCTTCACGCCGTATGCCGGCTTGCCCCACGGGGTGACCGGGCGTTTTCTGCCGACGGGGGATTTCCCTTCGCCGCCGCCGTGCGGATGGTCGTTCGGGTTCATGACGACGCCGCGGTTGGCCGGGCGAACGCCGAGCCAGCGGTTGCGACCCGCCTTGCCGAGCGTGATGTTTTCATGGTCTTCGTTTCCGACGATCCCGACCGTCGCGCGGCAACGGATGTGTACGCGGCGAAGTTCACCGGAGGGAAGGCGGAGCAGTGCGTAATCGCCTTCTTTTGCCATGAGCTGTGCCGTCTCGCCGGCTGCGCGAACCATCTGGCCGCCCTTGCCGATCTTGAGCTCCACATTGTGCACGTTCGTACCGAGCGGAATGTTGAGAAGCGGGAGGCAATTCCCCGGCTTGATATCGGCTTCCGGACCGGACATGATGGCATCGCCGACCTTGAGGCCGCGGGGTGCCAGGATGTAGCGTTTCTCGCCGTCCGCATAATGCAGAAGCGCGATGCGGCAGGTGCGGTTCGGATCGTATTCGATCGTCGCGACCTTGGCCGGCACATTGTCCTTCGTCCGCTTGAAATCAATGATTCTGTACTGACGCTTGTGACCGCCGCCCTGATGACGGACCGTCATTTTTCCCGAACCGTTGCGACCGCCGTGATTGTGGAGAGGCGCGAGAAGCGATTTCTCGGGCTTGTCCGTCGTGATTTCCTCAAAAGTGGAAACGGTCATCTGACGGCGTCCGGGGGTATACGGTTTAAAAGATTTGTAAGCCATTGCTGTATGTCCTCCTCGTATTAGACCCCTTCGAAGAATTCAATCGTTTCACCCGGGCAAAGGGTGACGATTGCTTTCTTCCAGTTGCTGCGACGGCCCTGGAAACGACCCATGCGTTTCAGCTTGCCTTCGTAGCGCATTGTATTGACCGCTTGCACCTTGACTTTGAAAATCTGTTCCACAGCCTGACGAATCTGAATCTTGGTGGCTGCCGGCGGTACGCGGAATGTGTATTTCCCCTCTTCCATGAGAGCGGTGGATTTTTCCGTGATAATCGGTTTCACGAGGATATCATGTGCTTCCATTATGCGAGCACCTCCTCAATCTTTTCGACTGCGCTCTTCGTGAGGAAGAGTTTGGTGTAGTGGATAATATCGTAAATATTGATGTTTTCGGTCGCCATCGCCTTCACACCCGGGATATTGCGAGCGGAGAGAATCGTATTCGCCACCGCTTCATCGCCATCGATGATGAGCGCCTTGCCCGCGACTTCAAAAGCCTTGAGCATTGCAATGGCCGCTTTCGTCTTCGGCGCTTCAAATCCCACCTTATCGAGGATCACGAGCTCACCCTGACGAAGCTTTTCGGAGAGCGCCGACTTCACAGCCAGACGTCTTTCCTTGCGATTCATGTCCTTGGCATGCGAACGGGGCGTCGGTCCAAAGACCGTGCCGCCGCCGACCCACAGCGGGGAACGAATCGATCCGACACGAGCGCGACCCGTGCCTTTCTGTTTCCACGGCTTCTTGCCGCCGCCGCGCACCAGACCGCGCGTCTTGGTGGCATGCGTGCCGAGGCGTTCATTCGCCTGCTGACGCACCACCGCCAGATGAATCACAGCTTCATTGTATTCGACGCCGAATACGCTGTCATTCAATTCGATTTCGCCGACATTTTGGGCGGCGATATTGTACAAAGCAACTTTCGACATTGATTTCCCTCCCGATTATTTGACAGGCTTTGCGGTAGCCTGCACCATGACGAGACTTCCCTTAGGTCCGGGAATGCCGCCCTTCACGAGCATGAGATTGCGAGCCGTATCGACCCGCACGACGGAAAGATGCTGTACCGTGACTCTCACGCCACCCATCTGACCCGGGAGCTTTTTGCCTTTGAAGACCTTACCGCCGCCGCCGGACATACGCGCGCCCAAGGACGCCGGCTGCCGGTGATTCTTCGAACCGTGACTTTCCGGTCCGCGACGGAAATTATAACGCTTAATCGTACCGGCGAAACCTTTCCCTCTGCTGGTCCCGATGACATCGACAATTTCGCCTTCCGCAAAAATATCGGCTGCCAGAGTTTGGCCTACCGTGTAATTCTCCACATCATCCGTCCGGACTTCACGCAGATACTTCACGGGAGCGACGCCCGCCTTTTCAAACTGCCCCTTGACCGGCTTGGTCAAGTGCTTTTCTTTGACGGCGCCATAACCGAGCTGAATCGCATTGTAACCATCCGATTCCACGGTTTTCTTCGCGACGACCACATTCGGCATCGTCTCGATGACAGTGACCGGGATGAGATTTCCGTTTTCGGCGAAAACCTGGCTCATTCCCAGTTTCGTTCCCAAAATAGCTTTAGACATTTTCGCACCTCCTTACGCTTTGACTTCAATACTGACGCCTGCCGGAAGCTCCAGTCTCATCAGCGCATCCGCCGTTTTCTTCGACGGATCGAGGATATCGATAAGTCTCTTGTGCGTGCGCATTTCAAACTGTTCACGGCTGTCCTTGTTGACATGCGGCGAACGAAGAATCGTGTAGACATTTCTCTCCGTGGGAAGCGGGATCGGGCCGGAAACTCTGGATCCCGTCCGCTTGGCGGTCTCGACGATCTTCGCCGCGCTCTGATCGACAGCCTTGTGATCATAGCCCTTCAGACGAATTCTGATTTTTTCTTGTTTTGCCATACTGCAACCTCCTGACGTTCATTTCTCGAATGAACTGCTCCGTGGAAATTCCCTTGTTTCAAGGCTCGTCGACTGATTGGAAGACTCATCGACGGCCCTTTGCAAGCCACCTTCCACATCATAGTTTGATTGGAAACAAGGCGCTTTTTCATTACCACCCACCCGGCTGTTTCTTTTAAGCAAGAAACCGCAGGCAGTACCTGCTTCCGATTTTGCGCACGCCCTTGCGGAAAATCCGGCCGAGATTCTCGCCATGACGCCGCGCAACGTGGAATATTATATCAGTTCTTTCTCCTTTTTTCAAGATTTTTCCCGCCAAATCGCCCGGAAATTTCTAAATTTTTTGAAAATTTTTCATAAAAAATATTTTAGGAAACAGTTTAGTGTGAATCGCTGCGGTCGTCAGACGCAAGATAGCCGGGAGCTTGGAGCCTGGAGCCGGGAGCAGCGTGCTCGGCTTTTTTGTCAGGCGCAAGATAGTTATTAGCTATTAGCTTTTAGCTGTTAGTTTTGGGCGTCTCATAGAGATCGAGAC
>CAVEYT010000016.1:0-6185 GCA_963619995.1 Acutalibacteraceae bacterium
GTCTGAAGTTGAGCGCAAAAAAGAGTTTGTACTACAGTTTCTTAAAATGGGTTGGCAGAAAGCGAGGGACTATGCGAAGACGGGAATACAGACCGAGGAGAAAGCCGGAGGGGCTACGACTTTTTACGGCTCTTTTGGCGCTTTTGTGCGGATGGATTCTTTTGGTCGTGCCGTTTTTGATGACACCGGTTTCCCTGTATCATCCGTCGCCCGAAATTTTGGCGATGATTCGGGAGAATGCGAAACGTTTCCATCTTTCCGAAGAAGAGTTGATGGCGGTGATGCTGACGGAAAGTCGCTACGATCCGACCGCCGTTTCCGAGACGGGCGCGCAGGGGCTCATGCAGCTCATGCCGGAGACGGCTGCGTGGATTTCCGAAAAAAGCGGGCTTCCGGCGACGGATTTACGGAAACCGGAGGAAAATATCCCGCTCGGCGCTTGGTACTGGGCGTATTTGCTCGACACGTACAAGGGAAACCGCGTGTTGGCGCTGGCGGCCTACAATGCGGGACACGGAAATGTGGACGATTGGATGACGGAGTACAAATGGGCGGATGATTTTGACGACGCGGACGCGATTCCGTTTCCGGAGACGCGCGAATTTGTGAAGCAAGTCTTGAAAAATTACGATGATTTGAAAAGAGGATGGTAAGACATGGGATTGGAAGAGGAACGGGTCAAGCGGCGCGAAGCGTTTCAAAGCGAGGATTTCACGGCGCTCTTGCCGGAGGCCGTCGGGCCGTATCGCCTGCAGCGGACGGATGCGCAGCACGACCGCATTTACGAGGCCTACGCCTACGAGGACGCGGCGACGGGCTGGCGCGTGCGGATTCTTTTCGACGAAGAGACGATGGATTACATGGTCAAGACGGATTTTCGCCTCTTCGTGCTGGCGGATATCGACCTTATCACGGGGGATTTTGAGGAATTTAAGAAACGATTTCCGGAGTTCTTTGAGAAAAATGTCCGTCGCTTGCTGCTTGACCGCCCCGTGAGCGTCGCCGTGAGCGAGCACGCCTTTACGAATTGGGATTTTGCGCCGGTTCTGCCGTCGGAGGTGGGCGCATTTCGTCGGATGATTGCGCCGGATGCGCCGATTCAGGGGCTGAACGGATCGTATATCATCGCGATGTACGAAAACCGGGAGAAAGCGTGTGGCATTCTTTTCTACTACAATTATTTCCGCGAATTTTATTATGCGGAAGGCTGCGCTCACGGCGTGCCGATCATTTTGCACGATTACGACGCCGCGGATTTGAAGACGCTGGAAGAAATCCTCCGTGCGCGGCTGGCATCGGATTTGCAAAAGCTCGCGGACGAGTAATTCTTTAGGGAGGCGGCGCCGGTATGTTTCTGTCTGAGATTGAAATCGAAAATTACCGCACGTTTCGCGCGGTGTCCATGACTTTTGACCCGCAGGTGAATTATCTGGTGGGCGGGAGCCGGATTGGGAAATCCAATTTTTTGACGCTTCTTGCCACGGCCTTTTCGGGGCGCGGCTTTTCGGAAACGGATTTCTTGGACGCCTCGAAACCGATTCGCGTCCGTTTCACGCTGCTTCATGAAGACGGCGGCAGGCGCGAACGTGTCAAAATATTTCTCGTGCAGACGGTGGCGCAAGTGACGCCGCGGCTGTATCGCGCCGATACGGGCGAGGAAGTGGCGCCGGAAGAAATTCGGCGTCTTTTGTATGTCCCGTGCCTCTTAGAAGATGCGCTTTCGGAGGCGTGGCGGATTCCCGAGCTGTCGGAATTGTGCGCTTTCTACGGCGAAGGGCTCGCCGGGACGGAAGAGGAACGCGCGGCGCTGGCGCAGCTTTTTTCGCGCTACGGACTTTCGGTCGATTTGTCGGGCTCGGTGCAGGAGGCGGCGCTCCGTCTGATGCAAGCGGTCTACGGCGCCGATGACACGCCTGGCGAAGGGCCGAGCGAAGTGCAGACACTCGTGGCGGCGGCGTCCTATCTTTTGCTCTCGCTTTATAAACGAAAAAAGAGCGCGGCGGTGCCTTTCTCCGACATGGTGCTCGAAGGGGAGGACGGGAAACGCTATCTGCCGCTTCTCGTCGGCATTGACGAGCCGGAGCTTCGCCTCCATCCGTTTCAGCAGCGATCCGTATTGTCGTTTCTGCGGAAACTGCTTCGCAACGAAGATCCCGTTTTCGTCCATTTCCTACAAAAAGTGCTGGGAATCGACGGGCTGGACGGACAGATTTTCGTCGTGACGCATTCGACGGATGCGCTCGTCAACGATTACCGCAAAATTATTCGTCTGTATCGGAAACGGGACGGAGAGGTCGCGGCGGCGTGCGGGGCGCGGTTCGGTTTCGACGCGGACATCGAAAAGCACCTCATCATGCATTTTCCGGAAGTGAAAGAAGCGCTGTTTGCCCATTGCGCCGTCTTGGTCGAGGGTGAAACGGAGTACGGCTCTTTCGGCTACTTTGCCAAGACGCTCGGCTACAGCTTGAATTTCTACGGCATCTGTCTCATCAATGCGCGCGGCGAGACATCGATTTCCCGTATCGCCGAATTGCTCCGAAAATTTCACGTGGCGTCGGTATCGCTCTACGACCGTGATGTGGCGGCGACGAAACGCGCCTCGGACACCGTCTTTTTCACGGACACCATCTGCTACGAAATGGACGTGGCAAAACATTGTCTCCCGGTGCGGCGAAATGTGCTGGACGCGGCGGCTCGTGAAATAGACGGCGGCGATCCCTACGTCTCGGGCGCCTTCATCAAAAAAGCGGCGGCCAAGCTCGGCATCGAGCGAAAAGCCTACGCACCGAAGAAACTCGCTCACGTGACGCAGGCTGACAGAGAGACGGCCGAATTTTATTATTTCGCCTGGTTCTACGGAAACAAAGGCGTCATCACCGGCCGCGCGCTGGGTTTGCACTTGCAAAAAGCAGACATCCCGCCGGCGTTCCGAAAGGTGCTGGACGCCGCCGTCGAGAAAGCAAAGGTTTCGCGGTAAAATATTTTTGTAAAAATTTTGAAATGAAAAAGAGAGGAGAGGATATTATGAACTCTGCTTTGGGTGATCATGCTATGGCGTATATCGATTCTTTTTTGACGCCGGAAGAAAAAGCCGAAAGCGACCGGCGCGTGGCTGAGATTGAAAAAGGAATCGAGGCACGGAAAGAAAAAGAAAAAAATTTCGACGCCAAATGAGGTCGTCGGGAAAGATATTTTTGATAACACAGATAAAAACGTCGAAGATTTCGGAACGATGGCGATCCGGTCTTCGGCGTTTTTTGTTTTTAATAAAAATTTATACTTCCGACTCTTGCAAAATATTTCTTCCTCTTTTAATATATATGGGATTGAAAATGATTTCGAGGCAGAAAATTTTGGCACGTTTCCGTGGGTCGGTTTCTTGGAAAGGCGGGGTCCGGGCGTGCTTTTTTGCGAGAGGAGGCCGTTATGGGTGTTGTTTCCTTGACCGGGCGTTCGGTGCTTTCGCTTGCGGATTTCACACCGCAGGAGATTGTCCGCATTCTGGAGGTCGCCGACCAAATGAAGCGGGTGGTGCTTTCCGGGAATAAGAAACGGGATTTCTTGAGAGGGAAATCGATTGTGACTGTGTTTTCCGAGGCCTCGACGAGGACGCGGAGTTCTTTTGAATTTGCCGGCAAATATTTAGGGGCCGACGTGGTGAATATTACAAAGAGCGGCAGCTCGATGACGAAGGGGGAAAGTCTTCGGGACACATTGCTGACGGTGTCGGCGATGGGTATCGATGGCGTGATCATTCGCGATTCGTCGGAGGGCGCCGCTGTTTTTGCGTCTCGGGTCACGAGTCCGCGCGTCAAGACGCCGCTCATTTACAATGCGGGGGACGGCGCGCACGCGCATCCGAGCCAGGCGCTCATTGATTTGTACACGGTGCGCGAGGCGGGGATTCCGTTTGCCGGGATGAAATATGTGATTCTGGGCGATATCCTCCATTCGCGCGTGGCGAGAAGCGATATCGAGGGGTTCCGGAAACTGGGCGCCGAGGTGCATTTGTACGGACCGCGGACGCTGGTGCCGCCGGAGCTTGCGGATTTGGGCGTCATCATCGATAAGTCGATCGAGGAGGCCTTGGACGGCGCAGATGCCATCAATGTGCTTAGGATTCAGCTGGAGCGTGCGGCGGGCGGTTTCCTTCCGACGCTTCGGGAGTACGCAAGAGTTTTCGGATTGAATCGGCAGCGGCTTTCGTTGGCGAAGCCGGGGGCGGTCGTGCTGCATCCGGGGCCGATGAATCGCGGTGTGGAAATCTCGCAGGATGTCGCGTATGACGAGCAATCGATGATTCAGGAAGAGGTGCGAAACGGCGTCGCGATTCGTATGGCGCTGTTGTATTTGACAATGACGGAGGGACAGGATCTTGAAGACGGTCATTAAGAACGGGACAATCGTAAATCCGGCCGGGCCAAGCGGCGTGGGGGATGTGGTCTTCGAGGACGGTCGCATTCTGTCCGTCGGAGGGAGCGCGGATGTGTCCGGGGCGTCCGTGTACGACGCGACGGGGCTTTTCGTCCTGCCGGGGCTGATTGATATGCACGTCCATCTTCGCGAGCCAGGGCAGGAGGCGAAGGAGGACATTCATACGGGGACGCAAGCGGCGGCGGCAGGCGGCGTGACGCGCGTGGCGACGATGGCGAATACCCGTCCGGTCATCGACAATGCGGCGACGCTCCGCGATGTGCAGAAACGCATCGAAGAGGAAGCGGTCGTAAAAGTGTCCGTGATTGGTGCGATTTCCGAAAATTTGGAAGGGAAACGGCTCTCGGAGATGGGCGATATGGCGGCCGCGGGCGCTGTCGCTTTCTCCGATGACGGGCATTACGTCGAGAGCGCGAATTTCATGCGCCGCGCGATGGAGTACGCGCAGATGTTTGGGAAACCGATTATCGATCATGCGGAAGACATGACGATGTGTGCGGAAGGATACATGAATGAAGGCAGCGTATCCTATCGGCTGGGCGTCACAGGGCGACCGGCGGCGGGCGAGGCGATTGCGGTCGCGCGCGATTTGATTCTGGCGAAAGCGACGGGCGCACGTCTCCATGTCGCGCATGTGAGCTCGAAAGAAGCACTGGAATTCATTCGTCGCGCCAAAGCAGACGGCGCGACGGTGACGTGTGAAGTCACGGCGCAGCATCTTTTCTTTACGGATGCGGATATCAAAAATTACGATACGGCGTTCAAAATGGCGCCGCCGCTTCGGACGGAAGAGGATCGATTGGCATTGATTGAGGGCGTCATCGACGGGACGATTGATGCGATTGTGACGGATCACGCGCCGCATGCCGACGAAGAAAAAGATGTGCCGTTCTGCTGCGCGCCGAACGGAATCGCCGGGCTGGAAACGTCGCTTGCGGCGGTGCTGACGGAGCTGTATCACAAGCGGAATGTGAGTCTCGAGAAAATTTGCGAGCTGATGAGCACGAATCCGGCGCGGCTCTTGGGCGTCGAAGGCGGCGCTCTGGAAGTGGGCGCGCCGGCGGACATCGTCGTCGTCGACCCGAAAAAGGAATGGACGGTACGCGGCGCCGATTTGTATACGAAAGCGCTCTTTACACCGTTTGAAGGCGTGACGCTCACGGGGAAAGCGGTGCTGACGGTCGTGGATGGAGAGATTGTGATGAAGGAAGGACGGGTGTGCAAATGAAGGGATATCTGATTTTGGAAAACGGAGCCCGCTTTGAAGGGGAGCTTCTGGGCGAGGCGGAGGGTCTCGGCGAAGTCGTCTTCAATACCGGCATGACGGGCTATCAGGAATGTTTCACGGATCCTTCCTATGAGGGGCAAATTTTGACGCTGACGTATCCGCTGATTGGAAACTACGGCGCGAATGACGATTTCATGCAAAATAGGAAACCGGCGGCCGCAGGCTACGTCGTTGACCAGCTCTGTTTCCATCCGAGCAACTGGGAATGCAAGGAGCCGATTTCCGATTTCATCGAGCGCTATCACGTGCCTTGCCTGTATCATGTCGACACGCGTGCCGTCACGCGGACGCTCCGGAGCCAGGGCGTCATGAAGGGCGTGATTGTTTCCGCCGAAAAAAGTGAAGCGGATATTCAGGCACTTTTGGCCGCTCCGCTTCATCACGACCAAGTCGAGCGCGTCACGACGGAGGCGCCGTATATTTACGGAAACGGGAAATACAAAGTGTCGCTCTTGGATTGCGG